>DATKUA010000173.1:0-8077 GCA_035530855.1 Acidobacteriota bacterium
CTTAATTGTCCGAGGGCTCTTGTCAGCGTCCTTCAGCTTCTTCTTGATTCGCTCAAGATCGAGCGGGGAGATTGTGACCATCGGCTTGTGCCCGATGACAGGTTTGAGCCAGTTGGTGTAGAGCCCTTCCTCTGTCTTCCACGACGAGTATTTCTTGTTGGACTTCGCGTGAGGCAGGTAAGTGCCGGCGAAGAACGCGTCGAATGTCAGGCTCTCCTTTTGTTCGCGTTCCTTCTTTTCTCGAGCTGCTGCCCTCTTTCTAGCCTCAATCTCCCGTTTCTCACGAAGACGCTGGGAACCTTCGCCGGTTTGTGCTGCTCGCTTTAACTCAGCCAGCTGCAAAGCGGCCTTTTCGGCCGTCCATCCTTCGGACGCCCATCCAAGACCTTCTTCGCTCCTCTTTCCATCCTTTTGGTATCTTATTGCGAAATATCTATCCCGGCCGATGCCGTGTTTCCGAGTCGGATGTTCACGGTATCTGACGCCGGTGTACTTGGTTGTTTTCCATCCAGTCCCCATTCTGTCCCCACTTTTTAGGTCAAATTGGCTGAAATCGCGTGAAGCTCTATGAACAAATTTATGGCATAACTCCTTAAGAGTCAACAATTAAATGAATATCTCTGAAACACAGTGAAAGCTATGGAATCTGCCTTCTAAGCAGAGGGTCGCAGGTTCGAGTCCTGCCGGGCGTACCATTTATCATCTTTAATTTCAACACAATCCGGGAATTACTCTCCTCTTGTTATCTTTTTGCTGTTTCGCGCTTCAACGTCAGTCCCCTCAAGCCAGCTGTTCAACCGCTCAATATCCTGAAATTACCCACCCAATCCGTCTGCAGGGAAGAAATTTCCTGGTTTTGTAATTCATTGATTATCAGGAGGATACGGCGCAACGCCGCCATTTTGTTATAATATAGTTGACAACAGGTAACTATAGATATAGATTTTATGAAGGGGAAGATTATGCGGGGGTAGGGGATCGTGATCGATATCGGCCGCAAGCTCAACACTCTGCGGAAGAAATATCGCCTGTCGCAGGATCAGTTGGCCGAGCGGGCCGGCATTACCAAAGCGCATCTGAGTCTGATCGAGAATAACAAACGCTCCGTAACAGTTAAGACTCTACGTAAAATCCTGGGAGTAATGAACGAGAACCTCGCATCGTTCTTCTCCGAGCCAGAGGACGAAGCTCACATCGTCTACCGCGAAAACAGTTACATCTTGATTCCCGCAGCGAACAATACGTATACCAACAAATTGCTTGTTCCCATTAACAGCGAGCGCAAGCTGGAATCGATATTAGTGGTTTTAAAGCCGGGCGGGACTCTTGGAGATCCTTATACACACAAAGGAGAAGAGTTCGGCTTGGTATTGAAGGGCAAAGGCTTACTGTATGTGGACGGGAAAGAATATAAGATTTCCAAGGGTGATCGCTTTTATTTTATCTCAAGTTTGATGCACACCGTCCAGAACCTCTCCGACGAGGAGGAGATGCAGGTGCTCTTTGTGAGCACACCTCCGACCTTCTAGAACTGCCTCTGCCCTTGTTTTCGGCGCATCCCTGAAGTAAGCACCCGTCTGTGCGGCGGGTGGGGAGATGTGTCTCTTGAATACGCAAAACTACTGGCTCCCAGGCAAATCCGGAGGCCGCAAGACAGGGGGGTGAGATGATGTGAATCCTGCAAGTTATTCAGTTAGTCACCGAACATCCTAATTTATACCGCTTGGAAAGGAGAATTTGGATGAAACGAAATCATTTTGTTCCGTTATTACTAGCTGCCTTTCTGGCTTTTTCCTTCTCCACGTTCGCCTACGCGGATGACGAGGAGAAGAAGGCTCCCGTGTTGCCGTTCGAAGTCAGCGGCTACCTGGAATTCATGCACTGGCTGCCGGACGACATCGAAAACGTATTCGAAATCTATTGGATGGTCCTGTTCTTAGACGGCGATTACGGCGACTGGGGCGTACACTTCGACTACCGCTTCAGGGATCGCCCGCTCGGCTCCTATCCCGAGAACAACTTCATCGAAGAGGCTTATTTCTACTATAAGACTGACTACGGCAATCTTAAGATCGGCAAGCACTACATGCCCACAGGCATCGTCTGGGACCACACCTGGTACGGCCCGATAGCCTACTGGCGTGAATTCATGTGCAACTCCAACTACGGGTTCGTCTTCGAGGGCGCTGCCAAGGCAGGGGAGAATGTCAAGGTGGGTTACGCCGCCGGTTGGTACCCGAGCTCAGACGGATTAGGCGGCGGCGCGTTCTACGGAGCAGGGCAGGAATTCGACTACGGCTTGAGAGATGCCCTCGTCGCCCGTATCAACCCCACCGTGACACTTGCAGACAATGTCGATTTTACCATCGGCGCCTCCCTCTATAAAGCGACGATCAAAGACTTCCCCGAGCGAGACTCCCAAGCCTACGAAGTCGATGCCAACCTGAACTTCTTCGATGGCTCGTTGTTCGTCGAGTACATCGATTACGACCACGATGTCGACGGCCCCAACGACATATTCAGGGGCAACATTATCGAAGTCGAGTTCTACTACGACATTCTCAAGGACTTCGACCATCCATTCTTCAAGGGGCTGGCGTTCAACCTCAGTTACAGCAAGGAGAACTTGGACGGTGGCAACCAGTTTGGCCTGGGCGAACTCTGGCTGCCCTCTGTAGTCCTCTCTTTTTCCGATATCTTCAGCCTCAGAGTCATCCGTTGCGACTGGGAAGTGGAGGGCGTACCCATCGACAAGGCCTGGTACTTCATCTGGACCCTGAACTTCTAGACACATTCAAACTCACCGAAAGGATGTGTCTAAATGACAGCTAATCCGAAGACTCAGCTCAAGAAGATCCTGACCAGGCACGACGTGATGGCACTGGCCTTCGGAGCGATGATTGGCTGGGGCTGGGTTGTGCTCTCCGGCGAGATGATCGACAAGGGCGGCACGCTCGGCTCCATTCTGGCGTTCGTGGTCGGCGGCCTGATGGCAATCCTGGTGGGGTTGGTCTATGCCGAATTAACCAGCGCGATCCCGAGGGCAGGAGGGGAGTTGGCATTCAGTTTCAGGGCTCTCAATCCCACGCTCTCATGGATTTGCGGGTGGTTCCTCTGCCTCGCCTACGTCGCCATCACCGCCTTCGAGGCCGCGGCGCTCTCCACCGTCATACGCTACCTCTTCCCCGACGCCACATTCATCAAGCTATACAGCGTGGCCGGCTGGGATGTCGACATCGTCTGGATCGCCGTAGGCATCATCGGCGCTCTATTCATCGGCTTCGTCAACTACATCGGCATCCGCCAGTCGGCCATCTTCCAGACCATCGGCGTCGCCTGCATCTTTCTCGTCGGCATCGCCTTGTTCCTCGGCAGCGGCTTCCAGGGCTCCAACGCCAACATGGAGCCGTTGTTCAAAGGCTGGTCCGGCTTCTTTGCCGTCGTCATCATGACTCCCTTCATGTTCATCGGCTTCGACGTCATTCCTCAGACCGCCGAGGAGATGAAGATACCGGCAAAGGCCGTGGGCAGGCTGATCCTCTTCTCGGTTGCCATGGCTGCCACCTGGTACATCCTGGTTCAGCTCAGCGTCGGCCGCGGTCTCTCGGCCGCGCGACACGCAACCGCTTACCTGCCTACCGCGGATGCGATGGGGGCGGTGTTCAATTCCGACATTGCAGCCAAGATTCTCATCCTCGGCGGTCTCGCAGGCATCCTCACCAGCTGGAACGCCTTCCTCATCGGCGCCAGCCGCCTGCTCTTCGCCATGGGGCGCTCCAAGATGATTCCGCCGTTCTTCGGCAGGATCCACCCCGAGCACCGCACGCCGTCGAACGCAATAATCTTCATCACCGCGCTGTCAGCCACCGCGCCCTTCTTCGGTAGGCAGGTTCTGGTGTGGATCGTCGATGCCAGCGGCCTGGCCACAGTCATCGCCTACATGTTTGTGGTGGTCTCGTTCATCGCACTGCGAATTAAGGAGCCGGCACTCGAGCGGCCGTACAAGATCAAGAACGCCAAACTCGTCGGTACAATCGCCGTCTTGCTGGTGGCCTTCTACATCTGCCTCTACATGCCCGGCAGCCCCTCGGCTCTCATCTGGCCCAATGAGTGGATCATCATCCTCGCCTGGATTGTCCTGGGCGCGGTTTTCATCCTGCTCATGAGGGGACGCTTCGGCGACCGCGAGGAACAGGCGAAATTCATCCTGGGAGAACAGAAGGCCAGCCAGAGGAGAAAACAATGATCGAGTTGAAACGCGTAACGGATATCCCGGGTCCGAAGTCCCGTGCGCTGATGGAGCAGCGGATGAAGTCGGTTGCCCGAGGACCCTTTCACGTCACGCCGATTTTCCTGGAACGCGCGGAAGGCAGCATGGTCTGGGACGTAGATGGCAACGAGTACCTCGATTTCGCCGGCGGCATCGGTGTCCAGAACGTCGGGCACTGCCGCCCCGAGGTTGTCGAGGCCATCAAGCGCCAGGCCGAGATGTATATTCACACCTGCTTCAACGTGATCGCCTATGAGGGTTACGTGAAGCTCTGCGACAGGCTCTGTCGCATCGCTCCGGGCGACTTCGCCAAGAAGGCGCTCCTGGTCAACAGCGGCGCCGAGGCGGTCGAGAATGCCGTCAAGGCGTCCCGCCACTATACCAAGAGACCGGGAATTATCGTCTTCGAAGATGCCTTTCACGGCCGCACCCTGTTGACGATGACGATGACCAGCAAGTTCATGCCCTACAAGACGGGCTTCGGCCCGTTTGCTCCCGAGGTCTACAGGATCCCTTACGCCTATTGCTACAGGTGCTCTTTCGGGCTGAAATATCCCGAGTGCGGGCTGCACTGTGTCGAATACCTCGATGACTTCTTCATCACGCACACGCCGGCCGACAGGATCGCCGCAGTCGTCGTCGAGCCGGTCCTCGGTGAGGGCGGATTCGTCGTTCCGCCGAAGGAATACCTCGGCTGCCTGCACGAGAAGTGCCGGGAGCACGGCATCATCCTCGTCGACGACGAGGTGCAGAGTGGTTGCGGGCGGACCGGAACGCTGCTCGCTTGCGAGCACTTCGACCTCGAGCCCGATGTGATCACCATGGCCAAGTCGATGGGGGCGGGCGTGCCGATCAGCGCGGTCGTCGGTAGAGCGGAGGTAATGGACTCCGCCCAGGCCGGCGGACTCGGCGGCACCTATTGCGGAAACCCGCTGGCATGCGCCTCCAGCCTCGCCGTCTTCGACATCCTCGAGAATGGAACCACGCTCGCGCACGCAACCAGGATCGGCGGCGAACTGCTTCAGCATCTTAGGGAAATGCAACAGCGTTTCGAAATCATCGGGGATGTCCGTGGACTCGGCACGATGTCCGCGGTCGAACTCGTGAAGAACCGCAAGACCAAGACCCCCGCTAAGGAGGAAACTGGCCGCATCGCTGAGGAGTGCTTCAAGAACGGCCTGATCACGATCACGGCGGGAACCCGGGGCAATGTAATGCGATTCCTGATGCCCATCACGATCACCGACGAACAGTTGAAGAAGGGATTGAAAATCCTGGAAGGTGCCCTCAGCAAAGTTACCGGCCAGTAATCCGGTCTGGTGTAAACCCGGCTTGCTCCCGACTGGCGGTAACAAGTTTGGTTGGGAGAAAAAATAGGAGGATGTAATGAAACGTGAAATCCTGACACTAATGGCTTTGGCATCTCTCAGCGCGCTGCTGCTGCTTGCGGGTTGCGCTCCGCAGGAAGAAGTCAAGGCAAACCTGTCTGCAAAGGCTGAGATGCCGCCTAATGTGAAGTACAAGGTGGCCGCGGTGCAGTTCGAGCCCACGATATTGGAGAAAGACAATAATGTCGAGGCGCTGCTCGCACTCTGCAGCGAAGCGGCCGACAACGGAGCCAAAGTGATCGTCACCCCCGAGATGAGCGTTGTAGGCTACTGCTTCCACGACCGCGCGGAGATCGCTCCGCTGGTTGAGCCGGTTCCCGGCCCCACCACCGATAGATTCGCTGAGCTCGCCAAAGAGAAGGGGGTTTACATCTGCATCGGGCTCGCCGAAGTCGATCCCGCCGACAATGTCTATTACAACACGGCGGCCCTCGTGGGCCCCGACGGTTATGTCGATAAGTACCGCAAGACCCACTCGTGGGTCTGCGATCCTCTTTGGGCTGCCGACGGTGACCTGGGTTTCAAGGTCATCGGCACCGAGTACGGCAACCTCGCGATCCTCATCTGCATGGACTGCGATTTCATCGAGACCGCCCGCGTGGCCACCGCCATGGGCGCCGACGTGATCCTTTATCCAACTGCCTATCCCGGCATCGTCTGCCCGACCGACAACTGGTTCTCGCGCGCTTTTGAAAACGGCGTTTACTACATCGCCGCTAATCGCTGGGGCATCGAGCGCGGCGCCTACTTTGGCGGGGGAAGCTGCATTCTCAACCCCGACGGCTCCATTCAGAGCTGGAAAGATATCGACAATACCGTTGCCTACGGTGAAGTGGATATCGAGCGGGTGCGCAAGCGCCTCTTCGCCGACACTGGCGAGAATAAGATCCTTGACCGACGTCCCGAGCTTTACCAGAAGATCATTATGAACACCTACATGATGACGCCGGGCTGGTTCTTCAACCAGTACGACTACGATCCGTTGCCGGAAGGCACGCAGACCGTGCTGGCGGCAGCTCAGTTCCAACCGACGGCCGGTGACATCGAAGCAAACGTTGCGGCTATCGAGAGGCTGGTAATAGAGCAGAACAGCCAGAAAAAGGCCGGCCTGATAGTCTTCCCCGAGCTTGCGATTTGCGGGGTGGCAAATGCCGGCGATTTTGCGGAAGCCGTTCCCGGTCCGACGACCGACAAGCTCGTTGAGATCGCCAAGAAGCACAGTGTCTACCTGGTAGTCGGCTTGCCCGAGCAGGACGGTGAGGCCAAGTACAACTCGGCCGTGCTGGTCGGCCCCGAAGGTCTGGTGGGCACCTATCGCAAAACCCATCTGGATCACCTCGACAAAGAGTGGGCCTCTGCCGGCGACAAGATCAAGCACTTCAACATCGAGCTCGGCCGCGTGGGAATCCTCATCGGCTACGATGCGCTCTTCCCCGAAACACATCGCTGCCTGGCAGCCGGGGCGACCGATATTGTCGCCGTGCCCTCCGCTCTGTCGTTCCCTCTGCCGGTGCCTATCGACGGCTCCCGTGCGCAGTTCGACGACAGCATGGGGCCGATACCCACCGGGCCAAATCCCAACCATTGGCATTATTTCAGGACAATCGGCGGCGATAACCACGTCTACTGCGTGTTCGCCAACCAGTACGGCGAGGGGCCTGACCAGACTTACATGGGCCGCAGCGGTGTCTTCCCGCCCGAAATGTTCGCCTTCCCGAGACCCGAGTCCATCGCGGGAGATGCAGGTGATACGGTCGTGTTCCAGGATGCCGATACAACTCTCGGCGTGCCCAATCCCGCCTACGGCTACGCCACCAACATCTGCCGCACAAAAGACTACGTTTCCTGGCGCAAGCCATGGATGTACAAGCTGCTGGTCAATCCCGAACCATTCGTCGTTCAGACTGTGAACAAGTAGCGACAATCGCGGGGGGAAGGTTACTCCTTCCCCCCAATGCATTTTTCAAGGGGTAGAGGAATCATGAAGATGCTGATAGCCGGCAAATGGCAGGATAAGAATTCAAAGATTCCGGTTGAGAATCCCTTCGACGGCTCGCTGATAGACACGGTTCCGGCCGGCGACAAGGGCGATCTCGACCACGCCCTGGAGAGCGCTGTCGAGGGCCGGCGGGAGGTGGCCGCACTCTCCACTCTGCAGCGTTCGGAGATTCTCGCCAGGGCGTCGGCGCTGCTCAGCGAGCGGAGCGAGGATTTCGCTGTCACCATTGCCAAAGAAGTGGGCAAGACGATCCGCGAAGCGCGTGTGGAGGTCGACCGTGCGATCTCCAACTTCGGCTGGGCGAGCGAGGAGGCCAAGCGCATCGGCGGCGAGATCGTGCCCTTCGAATCGGCGCCCAACGGCGAGGGCAAGTTCGGCTTCTACTTCCGCGTGCCGGTGGGCGTGGTGGCCGCGATAACC
>DATKUA010000174.1:0-36762 GCA_035530855.1 Acidobacteriota bacterium
CGCTCTAAAATCGGCTTGAGTCAACAGCACCTGGAATCAGACGATTCCCCCAGCCGAACGCTCAGCGTGATAAGAGCTGCGCACCAGAGGCGCGCTCTCGACGGCGTCAAATCCCATTCCCCGCGCAAATTCGGCAAGTTCATGGAACTCATCGGGATGATAATAGCGCGCGACTGGCAGGTGATTCCTGCTCGGCTGCAGGTACTGGCCGATGGTGAGGATGCCTACTCCGGCGCCCCGGATAGACTCAACTGTATCCTTCACCTCGCCGATCTCCTCTCCCAAGCCGACCATTACGCCGCTCTTGCTGACTACTCCCGCTTCCGTGGCACGCCGCAGAAGCTCGATCGAACGCTCGAAATCAGCCTCGGGACGGATCAGGGGATAAAGCCGAGGCACGGTCTCGACATTGTGGTTAAGAACATCTGGCGCGGCGTCGAGAACCGTCATCAGCGATTCCGCGCAACCGCCGAAGTCCGGGATCAAGACTTCCACCTTGCAGCCAGGCACCTCGCGCCGGATCGCTCCTATTGTCTCCGCGAAGTGGGCGGCGCCGCCGTCGCGAAGGTCGTCGCGCGTCACCGAGGTAACCACGGCGTAACGCAAGCCGAGTTCCCATACAGCATGCGCCAGGCGAACGGGTTCGCCGGGATCGAGCGGATCCGGCTTGCCGCCGGCGATGTTGCAAAAGCGGCAGTTGCGGGTGCAGATGTCACCCATAATCAGAAAAGTTGCCGTGCCGCACTCGAAGCACTCGCCGATGTTGGGGCAGGCCGCGCTCTGGCAGACAGTGTGTAGCCGCGCGTCGGACAGCATTCGGCGCACTTTCATTGCAGTGCCGCGGCCCAGCCTCACCTTCAGCCAGGGGGGGTGTCGTCGCTTGGACTTCTCGCTCAAATCAGATCTCCCGGCGTCTCAGTCTAGTATAGCAACCGCACGCTGCACGGCCACCCCGAGAACTATAACACTATCAGTTTCGTAGAATGTAAAAGAGCAATGCAAGTCGCACCCGCTGTCGCTAACGCGTGTTATTATTTATAAGTGAGTGTTCTGTGCGATCGGATAGAGGTTTAAAGATGACGGCGAACAGAATCTTCCGCCTTTCGATCGGGTTACTGGTAGTGACCTCGGTCTTCTTCGGCTTCGTGTTGGCCGGCTTCTTCTTCAACGTGTCGCCTCAGGGGGTGGCCACGAGGGCCAGCTCACCCTTGCCCGGCCTGCAGGTGACCGAAGCGGATGGCCGTGGGCAGAGGATGGACTTCCACGAGATCGCCGGTCGCGTGAGCCCGACCGTCGTGAACATTATCGCTCTGGCAACACGAGGAGAAGACGTTGGTCCGAGCGGAGGAGGAGGGCCACAGCGCGGCGGCAGCGGGATTATTATCGATAGCGACGGTTACATCCTGACCAACTGGCATGTCGTGGAGAACGCCGACAAAGTGATCGTCACCTTAATCGACGACACCCGTTTCAGCGCTGAGGTCGTCGGCGGTGATTCCCTTACAGACCTTGCGCTGCTGAGAATCAAGCCTCGCGGCAAGCTCCTGGTCGCCGTCCTGGGCGACAGCAGTAAGGTAAAGCCGGGCGACTGGGCTATCGCCATCGGCCACCCGGCAGGCCTGATGCACACCGTTACCGTCGGCGTGGTCAGCGCCATCGGGCGCAATTTCAACACCAATGCAGCTTTCTATAATTTCATCCAGACCGATGCCGCCATTAATCCGGGCAATAGCGGCGGACCATTGCTCAACGACCGCGGCGAAGTGATCGGCATCAACACAATGATTTTCCGCGACAGCCAGAACCTCGGCTTCTCGATCCCTGTCAACCTGGCGAAGATGGTCATCGCCCAGATCCGCGACAGCGGCAAGGTTCGCCGCGGCTACCTGGGAATGCTTCCGGGCGCACTATCCGAGGACATGCGCGTAGCCCTCGGGCTGTCTGACCGTGAAGGAGTGATTGTCAATACCGTTGTGCGTGACATGGGTGACGGCTCCGGCGACGGCCCCGCCTACAAAGCCGGCATCGCCGTGGGCGATGTTATCACCAGCTTCGACGGCGCAAAGGTCCGCTCGACCGAGGAGCTTTATGTGCGCGCCGCCTACACGCCTCCAGGAAAGACGGTGAAAGTAGAGGCGTTGCGCGACGGCAGGCCGATGACTTTCAGTGTCACGCTCACGCACCGGCCGGGTGAGGAGACGCTTGAAATCCCCAGGATGCGCTCCGACGGAGGCCGCTATTTCCTGGGACTCAAGGTGGAAGACATTGACGAAGGTTTCAGGGGACGCTTGCGCCGCGTCTCCCAAGGAGCGGTTAGCGGCGGCGTCAGAGTCGCCGACCTCAATTTCGCCTCCGACGCCTACAACAAGGGAATCCGCCCCGGCGACATCATCGCCCGCGTCGGCAATAGAGAAGTATCCAAAATCAGGGAATTCCGCAGCGCAGCTGATGAGGCGCTGAGCGGATCGGAGACCGTGATGCTCTATGTCGGGCGGCCCGACGGTGATTTCATCTCCTGGCGGTTCGTGGCCGTCCGCTGGGAACAGTAAAGCAGCAAAATGTGAAACCGATGATCCGACACAGAAAGTCGCAGAGCCGCACTTTTTCGAGCGGCCAATCCCGCGTAACTCCTCAACTCCAATCCGTTTGAAACCTCAGCGGATTGTCAGTGAATCCACGCTCTGATATCCTGCCGCCCAGCCAAATCTGGGGGTGGGAGATGCCCAAGGGAACCGTGCTGGTCATCGACGATGAGGAGAGCATCCGCGAATCGTTCAAGATGATCTTCGAGTTTGAAGGCTACCGCCTGTTGCTGGCGGCGACCGGCGAGGAGGGCCTCGGCCTGGCCGAAGGGGAAGACCCCGATATTATCTTCCTCGACGTCAAGCTGCCGGGGATTGACGGCATGCAGGCACTTGAGATGCTGAAGCAACGCCGTATCGATACGCCGGTGGTGATGATCTCCGGGCACGGGACCATCGACACCGCCGTGCAGGCCACCAAAATGGGCGCCTTCAATTTCCTCGAGAAGCCGCTCGAGCGTGAGCGCCTTCTGCTTCTGGCTAGAAACGCCCTCCAAACCAAGCGCCTGCAGCAGGAGAACACCGATCTCCGCCTTCGCTTCGCTCGAAACTACAAGATGATCGGCGACTCTGAGCCGATGCTCCGCCTGCGTGAGACGATCGCCAAGGCCGCCCCGACCAACGCCACCGTGCTGATCACCGGGGAAAGCGGCACCGGCAAGGAACTGATCGCCCGGGCGTTGCACAAGAACTCCAAGCGCGCCGACAGCCGCTTCGTGCAGGTCAATTGCGCCGCGATCCCTGAAGAACTGATCGAAAGCGAGCTCTTCGGGCACGAGAGGGGATCATTTACAGGCGCGACCGAGAAGAAGGTCGGTAAGTTCCAGCAGGCCGACGGCGGCACGATCTTTCTCGATGAGGTCGCCGACATGAGCGCCAAGACCCAAGCGAAGGTGCTGCGCGTGCTCGAGGAGGGTGAGGTCGAACGCATAGGCGGGACGAAAACGGTCCGCGTCGATGTGCGCGTTATCGCCGCGACCAACCGTGACCTGCTGACAATGATCGCCGACGGCGGATTTCGCGAGGACCTTTTCTTCCGCCTCAATGTCGTACCAATAGAAGCGCCACCCCTGCGCGGGAGGATCGAGGACATCGCGCCGTTGGTGGAGCACTTCGTTGCGGTGTTCTCCGACGAAAACAACTTCAAGCCGAAAAAATTCAGCGCGGATGCGATGGAAGCGCTGTCCCGCCGGCCGCTCAAGGGCAACGTCCGGGAGCTCCGCAATCTGGTGGAGAGAGCGCTCATTCTCACCGCGGGCGATACGATCACCCCCGCCGATCTACCCCCAGAGCCGGGGGCGATCCCGGTAACCGCAGCCGGCGGAGGAACTTTTCTCGTTTCTTCGACTCTGCGCGAGTTCAAGGAGCGCTCCGAGCGGGCGTTCATTGTCACCAAGTTGCGCGATAACAACTGGAATGTACTTCAGACCGCGAAATCGATAGGAACACCGCGATCAAACCTTTACAAGAAAATAGAACAGTACGACATCAGCCAGGAAAAGGACGGCTGAGCCTGAGCGATTTGGGGAGATATCCATAAGCATGGAAATATTACTCTGGCCTCTGGTTGCCGCGGGCGCGGCGCTCCTCTTGTGGGGTGCATGGCTAGCCTTGGGAAAGTTCTTCTTCGCTCTTTACACCCAGCCGGCGAGGATGCCCATTGCCGCTTCTCCCGCGGACTTTGGACTCGAATTCCGCAACATCGATTTCGAGAACGATGAAGGCCATCGGCTGAAAGCCTGGCTCATCCTGCCACCCGGATGCAAACCGGGAAGACGCCTGCCGGTTGTGATAACGACCCACGGCTACGCCACCAACCGCAGCGACATCATCGAGCGCTCTGCCGCAGTTGCGCATGCGGGATTCCTTGTATTCACGTTCGACTGGCGCCGCTGCGGCGAGAGCGAAGGCGATGTCTGTACCGGCGGTTTGAGGGAAAGATCCGACCTGCGTGCCGCCATCGAAAAGGTCTCATCGCTGCCCGAAGCCGACCCGGAGCGGATCGCGATATACGGATTTTCAATGGGAGCCGTGCTAGCCATCCTCCTAGCCGCTGAGAACAAAAGTATCAAGGCGGTCGCCGCCGACAGCCCATTTGCAAGCATGCGCGAGGAGACGCGTCACATCATCCGTAACCTTTTCCTCCCGCCGTTTCTGTTTTTATCTGCGGCCGACGGCGCTTTCAAACGAAGGTTCGGCGGCGGGATGAGCGAAGTCGATACGGTAGCCGCGGCGCCGAAGATTTCTCCACGCCCACTGCTAATCTTAAAGGGCGAGAGAGACCGGGTCGTCCCACCCTGGCACTCGGAGAAGATCTTTGCAGCCGCTCGCGAACCGAAGAGGCTGGTGGTTAATCCCGAAGGCGGGCACTTCGATAACGCTACGCCGGAAACAATCGGCAAGGAAGTCATTCCTTTCCTGAGCGAGGCGTTGGGCCACGAGGCAAAATATTACTCTGACAGTGAAATGACGACGGGAGGCATGGGATGAATGGGAAGCCATGGATGCAGGCCGCGCTGTTTCTTGTCTTCCTGATCATGTCGACCAACTGTTCGCAAGATGCAGAACCCCCGCCGGAATCGAAGGAAAGAACCACAGAGAGGAAGGCATTTCCGGGTACGCTGACAGATTCGCTTCACATCGAGTTCCGGCTGATCAAATCCGGAACATTTATCATGGGTGACGACGAAGGTTTGGAAAACAACAGACCTGCTCATCGAGTCACGATCAGCAAGCCCTTCTATATCAGCGTCAAAGAGATCACCCAGGCTCAATACGAATTGATAATGGGAGAAAACCCCTCCGAGGTCCTGGGGCAGGGATTGCCGGTTACCCATATCACCTGGCATGACGCGGTGGAGTTCTGCGAAAGGCTCTCGCGCAAGGAGGGAGTTCTCTACAGCCTGCCAACCGAAGCCGAGTGGGAGTACTCATACCGCGCAGGCACCACGACACAGTATTATTGGGGTGATGATTTCGACGAAACAGCTCTTTCGCAGCCCAATCCCTGGGGCCTGATAAACATGGCCGGGAGTGTGCGCGAATGGTGCCTCGACTGGTACGCGCCCTACTTGGGCGAGGAACTGACCGATCCTTTTGTGAGTGAAAGAACCGAAAAGCTCAAAGTGATACGCGGTGGAAACGTAAGCAGCGATGCCGTTCCCGTGGTCTTCACACACTACTACCGCGACGGCGCCGACCCCGATACCAGTCTCCATGAGAACATCGGATTCCGAGTGATTCGTATTGCGCACTAATCATCGGGAAGAGAATCATCCGGCAAGACGGTAAGATCTTGTCCAGGGACTGAACGGAATAAACAGCCGGGAGTTTGAATTGCTCGACATCAACCTGATCAGGAAAAACGAAGGACTGGTCAGAAACGGCCTGAAGAACAGGCATTACGAATCCGATCTCGATGTCCTCCTTCAACTCAAAGAGCGCCGCCGATTTTCACCCACTTCTTCCGCGGCTACGTCGATCCCGATACCAGCATCGAGGAAAACATCGGCTTCAGAGTGGCGAGGGCAGAGTAAAGGGATTGCCTTAAATCCTCGCGCAAGGCAGTCGTTTTTATTCGCTGCCATCCGACTTGACTGAGAAGCAAACTCAGAGTTTGACACCGGTACACTGAGCAGGAGGGGCTATGCCAAGAAAACGCGAATTGGCTTTCGAGCTGTTGCAGGCTGACTACGACCAGCTCTCCGAACATGAGCAGGGCGTTATCAAGCGCATCGTTGACGGTAGAAGCATCAGCAGAGACATCAATGAGGACATCGAGGAGCGGCTGACATTCGGCCAACGGCTCGCGGACAGGGTGACCGAGTTGGGCGGATCGTGGACTTTCATCATCGCGTTCTTCATCGTGCTTTGTACTTGGGTGGCGATCAATACGATCTTGTTGGCCGGCGCTGCGGTGTTCGATCCCTACCCCTTCATCCTGCTCAATCTTGTGCTGTCGATGCTGGCAGCAGTCCAGGCGCCGGTGATCATGATGTCGCAGAACCGGCAGTCCGCTCGAGACCGCCTCGATGCGCACCACGATTACGAGGTCAACCTCAAAGCGGAGTTGGAGATTCGCCACCTGCACATCAAGCTGGATGAACTCTTGCAGCAGCACAATTCCATGATCGAGAAACTGGAAAGGATCGCCAGAACAAAGCAGAGGGGCGGTCAACCGGATGAGGTAAGTCCCGATTAACTGGGCGTCAAGCAACCTCAGCACGGGTGCGTCAATTGACACCGGTAAAGGCGCTCACTAAACTTCTCCTTCCAAGAGAAACGGCATAATCCTCATGCTCGATATCAACCTGATCAGGAAAAACAACGAGACGGTCCGGAAAAGCCTGATGGACCGACGTTATGAATTCGACCTCGACGCTCTCTTACACCTCGACGAGCGGCGCCGCTCGCTGATCAGCGAGAGCGAGAGCTTGCAGGCGAAACGCAAGTCGTTGTCGAAAGACATCGGCCTGATGATGAAAGGGGGGCGGAAGGAAGAGGCTGAGCGCATCAAGGCCGAGACCAAGGAAATGGGGGAACAGCTGAAGGAGATGGAGTCCGAACTGCGCTCCGTCCAAGCCGAATTCGACCAACTGATGCTCGAGGTCCCCAACATCCCCCACGAGAGCGTTCCAGTCGGCCGGAGTGAGGACGACAACGAAGAGGTGCGGCGCTGGGGCGAACAGCGCGCATTCGACTTCGAGATCAGGGACCACGTCGAACTCGGTCAGAACCTGGGGCTCCTGGACCTGGAGCGCGGAGCAAAAGTCACCGGAGCGCGCTTCTATTTCATGACCGGCGCCGGCGCGCGGCTCGAGCGGGCGTTGATCAATTTCATGCTCGATCTTCACACCCGCGAGCACGGCTGCCGAGAGATCGTGCCGCCGTTCATCATTAACACCGAATCGCTGATCGGCACCGGCCAGCTGCCGAAGTTCGAGGAGGATCTGTTCAAGCTGACCGACGAGCGCGGCTTGTATCTCTGCCCGACCGCGGAGGTACCGGTGACAAACTTCTTTGCCGACGAGATCATCGACGGCTCCGAGCTGCCCGTCGCCTTCGCCGCCTATACGCCATGCTTCCGCTCGGAAGCCGGCTCCTATGGCATCGACACTCGCGGATTGATCCGCGTTCACCAGTTCAACAAGGTCGAGATGGTGCGCTTCTGCCGCGAAGAGGAGAGCTACGAACAGCTCGAATTGCTGACCAGTCATGCAGAGAAGGTTCTTCAGTTGCTTGAACTACCTTATCGCGTAATCACACTCTGCACCGGCGACCTCGGATTCGGAGCTTCGAAGACCTATGACCTGGAGGTCTGGGTCCCGAGCCAGGACCGCTACCGTGAGATCTCCAGCTGCAGCAATTACGAGACCTTCCAGGCGCGCCGCGCCCGCATCCGCTACCGTCCCGAGCCCGGTGGCAAGCCGACATTCGCCCACACA
The DNA here is from genome assembly GCA_035530855.1 of Acidobacteriota bacterium. GTDB lineage: Bacteria > Acidobacteriota > DATKUA01 > DATKUA01 > DATKUA01 > DATKUA01. The sequence goes on from DATKUA010000174.1 coordinate 8,027, forward strand.
CTCAATGGCTCCGGCCTGGCCATCGGGAGAACCGTAGTCGCTCTGCTCGAGAACGGCCAGCAGCCCGACGGCTCCGTCAGGCTGCCCGAAGCCCTGGCACCTTATATGGATGGGATCCGGGAATTCACGCCTCAATAGGCCTGTTAACATCCACACTTTTTGTAATCGTGAGGTTTGATTAATTCGCAAAGTTGTCGCATTATTATTCAGCAACGGCTTCCCGAGTTCCGAGTCTTGCCGCGACTTTCGAGCCGGGAATCAGCCGCCGTCCTAGGGTTATAAACGAACCGAACATGGGGGGTTATGGGATGCAAAAGAGAACCGCTCTGTTCCTCTCCGCCTTTCTGTTGCTGGCAGCCGTATCACTCACGGCTCAGGACAGGCGCGATGAGGAAGCCACAAAAATGATTCACGAGTACACGACCGAGGCCAGATTCCTCACGCCGCTCGTGGACTACTTGCCTGCCTCCGACACAGTACCATCGCCAATGCAGGTGTTAGGGTACATCTCAGGCACGCCCGGCAAACACACTTACTACGACGATATCCTCCGCTACTACCGCACGCTCGACGAGAAGTGCGACCGCGTGAAAGTGTTCGACATCGGCAAGAGCCACCAGGGAAACATGATGGTTGTGGTGGCGATTTCCGACGGCGCCACGATCGCCGACCTCGATCGCTACCGCGGAATGACCAAGGCTCTGGCCGACCCGCGCGTAACCAGCGAGGAGCAGATGGTCGAGATCGTCAAGGAAGCCAAGCCGTTCTACCTGCTAAGCGGTGGCCTGCATTCGCCGGAAACCGGCAGCCCCGAGATGCTGATGGAACTGGCTTACCGCCTCGCCGCCTCTGATACCGAGATGATCAAGCGCATCCGCGCCAAGGTGGTCACGCTGATCGTACCCGTGCTCGAGACCGACGGCTGGAACCGCCAGGTCGACTGGTACTACCGCCACACCAAGAAGGTCGAGAAGTGGGAAGACCTGCCCTCGCGTTCCACACCCTACTGGGGCGACTACACCCAGCACGACAACAACCGCGACGGCATCATGGTCTCTCAGCCGCTGACCCGAAATATCTTCAATGCCTTCTTCATGTTCCACCCCCAGATCTGCCACGACTTGCATGAGAGCGTCCCCTTGCTTTACATCTCCACCGGCACCGGCCCCTACTACACCGCGCAGGACCCGATCACGATCAACGAGTGGCAATGGTTCGCCTTCAACGAAGTCACGCAGATGTCGAGCTACGGCGTGCCCGGCGTTTGGACACACGGCTTCTACACCGGTTGGTATCCCGGCTACCTCCTCTGGCTTCCGAATAACCACAATGCCATCGGCCGCTTCTACGAAACCTTCGGAAACGCTGGCGCCAACACCTACGAGCGCGAGGTCAGCTTTCGCGGCAACGCCACATCAGTCGAGTGGTACAGGCCTAGTCCGCCACCCGACAAGGTGCTCTGGAGCTTGCGTAACAACGTCAACATGCAGCAGAGCGGCTGCCTGATCGCGCTCGATTTCACCGCTCGCCATGCCGACACAGTCCTTGAAAACTTCTGGAAGAAAGGCAACAACGCCATTAACGCCGGCAAGAGTAAAGCACCATATGCCTGGATTATCCCACCGGACCAGAAGGACCCGCTGGCGGCAAACCGCTTTCTCGACGTAATGCGTCATCAGGGCGTCGAGATGCACCGCCTGAGCGCCGATCTCACCCTCGGCGAAGGTGAAAAGGCGAAAACTTTTCCCGCCGGCAGCGTCGTCGTCCGCCTCGATCAGCCCTACCGCACCATCGCCAAGACCCTGCTCGAGAAGCAGGAGTGGCCGCAGAACTATAGTAACAATCCCTATGACGCCACCGGCTGGACACTCGGCCTGATGATGGACGTCAATACCGAGGCGATAGGCGATAAGGTCGTTCTCGAAGCCGCGATGGAGCAACTCGCTGACGGGCCGGCCTTCGGCGGTGAACGCGGGGGCGCGCAGCAATCCGACTACACGCTGGTCACACCGCAGGGGACCGCAATGATCAACGCCCTCATCGAGCTCGAGAAGGCGGGCATAGCGGTGAAGGCGGCTGATAAAGAATTCAAGGTCGGAGAGGTAACTTTCCCCGCCGGTACCTGGGTGCTGCCCGGCTTCCGCGTTGACGACGAAACGGCAGGAAAAGTCTCTCAGATTCTCGAAAAGTATCGCCTGAAGGCGTTTTTACCGGCGGAGTTCGATCCGCCTGAGCTGCGCGCAATCAAGCTGCCGCGCCTGGGGATGTACCATTCCTGGTTCAACACCCAGGAGAGCGGCTGGACGCGCTTCGCGCTGGAGCAGGACAACGTGTCCTTCACGCTGATCAACGACGAGCGCGTGCGCAAGGGCGGCCTGCTTGCCGATTTCGACGTGATTATCATCCCACACCAGGGCGGCGGCGCACGCATGCTGCGCGGCGTCGATTCCCGCCATTCCCCGATCGCTTACAATAAGACCGAAGAATTCAAGTACATGGGCTACCCCGACTCCAGCGACGACATCACCGGCGGCCTCGGCCTCGAGGGTGCGCTCGAACTCGAGAAATTCGTCAAGGAGGGCGGCACGCTGATCACGCTAGGTACCGGCTCGAGCCTGGTTACCGATCTTGGCTTCGTCAGCGGCGTCTATGGCTCACAGCTGCCGCGCACAGTTGCCTGTCCGGGCACAATTCTCTCCGGCACGATCCGCCAGCCGGGCAACCCGATAGCCTACGGCTATGAAGAACACCCGTCTATCTATCGCAGCCAACTGCCGCTCTTCAACGTGGCCGAGCACATGCGGAAGTACGTCGTGCTCCAGTTCGGCGACAAGGAACCGGATGGCACCGGCGGCGGATTCGATCCCTACGGCACGGCTGACGGGGAAGAGACTTCTGACAAGAAACCGGCAAAGAAGATTCCACTGCTCCGTAGCGGCTTGTTGCGCAACGGCAACGAGATCGACGGCTCCGCAGCTATCGTTGATGCGCCGCTTGGCAAGGGCCGCGTCGTCCTCTTCGGCTTCAATCCGATGTACCGGTGGATGAACCAAGCCAACTTCAGCTACCTCTACAACGCGCTGATGAACTGGCAGGCTCCTGCGGAACTGCGCGAAGCGCCGGAGAAGAAAGAAGAAGAGAAGGGGGAAACCGGTTTCTAGCTAACTGTTATCTCGACCGACTGGAGGGCGGACATTCCTGTCCGCCCTCTTTTTTCGTCATTCCCGTTCGCATACACGATGCCTTGGCACAAACCCTGATAACGGCGAAATGCCCGGCTATGGATTCAATTAATCTGGGCTTCTGATTCCATGCGGCATCAGAGGTTTCGCTTCAGGTCTCAGCCGCCGAGTCCGGCGTGGTCAAGGTCTCCGGCGGGTGCTTTTTCTGAGACGGCATTTGATATTCCAGATGCTGCGAAGCTCACTGTTCCGTTTTCTTGAGTAATACAATCAGGTGCCGGCCGTCGCGCTGAAGAGCCGCGCTGCTGAATTCCAGACTGAAGCCATCAGTTGCGATCTTGACCTTGCCTCCTTCAGTCTCGACTTCCGGCTCGCCGGTGAAACCGGAAAAAACAGCGCTGCGGATCCCGCCGAAGACAGGGTGCTCGCCCTCGGTTGTTGTCAGTGCGTTCAGGCCGACAAATTCTCCGCGTCTACTGCGGGGATTACGCATCTCCACCCTGCCCCTTTCGTGACTGAGGATGAGAATGTTGCCGTGCAGCATTTCCTTGCCGCCGAGCAGGGCGTTGGTGATCGGATCGAAGCGTTCCGTCGCCAGCAGCTCGGCTCCCGGGGCAACTTTCAGGATCACGCGCCAACCCTCCCTTGACCGAAATTCCTCGCGCAGGCTCTTACGGCGCACCAGTAAGTCGGCAATTGCCTTCTCCGCTCTGAGCTTAAAACCGGCGAGTTCATCAGCCGTGAAATCGGCCGGAGAAGCGCCAAGCTTGCGAAGAAAATCCTCAAGAGCGCGTTCAAGTGTAAGTTCTGCAGTATCCTCAATCCGTTGCTTCCAGCCGCCGTCGAATCGATCGAGCAGCGCGGCCAGCGCACAGCCGGTGGCGTACGGCCGCCAGCGAAACTGGTCGGGAGGCAGGATATCCAGCAACGTCGCGGTCGATTCGGATTTACCCAGAGCGAACTGTGCAAGGTAACGCGCCGTCCCTTCCATCATCTCCAGGCCGGTCTCGAAGGCCCTGTGTTCATCGGCCAGGACGGTAGTCCGTTCTCTCCTGGCCACAAGTCCACGGGCTGCCCAGGCTGCAGCCTCTTTATCGCTCTTGGCCTCAAGAGCGCGGGCCAGGGCGTGATCCTCGATGATTGTCAGCAGATAATTCTGCGCATCGTCGATCGGATATGTGAAACGGTGGGCCTCGTTTGCCGTCCATCCGGGATGGCGCTCGTCCTGGAAGATGTGAAACGTCTCGTGGACGATGATCGATGCCTCCTCGATCGCGGGGCGGTCGGGCTGAATGTTCAGAAGTATGGTGGCGGTCGTGACGCCGCCGATCTCCGCCTTGGAGTTCCAGCGCATCGCCGGATGCCGTCCTTCATAGACCCATGCAGTCTGCGAGTTGGGAGCGGATCGGAACCCCTCAGGCGGTGACGGGTGTCGGAAAAGCCAGGTATCGGCTCCATCGAACAATGCTATGGGGTAGGAAGCCGGATCGAACCCGGGCCATAGCTCCATGCCTGCCAGCCGGTCCAGTTCCGCAATGACTAATATCGGATCCTTGACATGCTCGGCGGTATCCTGGACCGCGGCCAGTCCAAACAAAAGAAAGATTGAAAAAAACACATGCATAATCCGCTCCCCTTGAGAAATTATCATACACTTCGAACCGCACTGCTGTAAGCGCAAATGCACTCGCCGCCGATGCCGACACAAGCCTTCTAGCGCACAACCCGTATCAATTGCGGAGCAGCACACCCGGTGCTAGCATCGCGGCATGATCCTGGTGTCGACATCCGGCTTCAGCTACACAGACTGGATCGGGCCATTCTATCCCGAGGGCACTCAGAAATGGAAGATGCTTCCCTACTTCGCGAGGCTCTTCCCCACCGTCGAGCTCAATTATTCCTATTACACGCTGCCCGGCAAGCAGGGAATCGATGGCTTCCTGGAGAAGGCGCCGGGGATGAAGTTCGCCCTCAAGGCACACAAGAATTTCACGCACGAGCGCAACTACGGTCAGCAGGAGATCGACGCCTTCCGCACCGCGCTCGATGCTTTGGCGGGAAATGACGCGTTGCTCTCGCTGTTGATCCAGTTTCCCTATTCCTTCCACGCCACGAGTGAGAATTTTGATTACCTCGACGGCCTGACTCGCAAATTCGAGAGCTATCCAATCGCCGTCGAGTTCCGCCACGGCAGATGGAAGAACCGACAGGCTTTCGACTTTCTCGACGAGCGAAAGCTGGCACTGGTGACTACCGATGCTCCGGACGTCGGCGATCTCTTCCGCGGCGGCTGGGAGCGGATCGGCCCGTTCGGCTACGTCCGCCTCCACGGCCGTAATGCCGTGAAGTGGTACGAACACGAGCACGCCTGGCAGCGATACGACTACCTATATTCGCCCGAACAGTTGAGCAAGCTTGCCGGGGCCGTAAAAAAACTGGCCGGTGAGGAGTACGACGACAAGGATATCCCGCCAGATAAGCGCGACACCTATGTTTTCTTCAACAACCATTGGCAGGCGCAGGGAGTCGTCAACGCCCTGCAACTTCAACTGATTCTCGGTGAGGAACCGCCCGAAGATTTACCAGAAGGGATCAAGGAAAAAATTACTTCTACGACCGACGATGGAGAATAGTCATGAAAAAAACGACGGGCCTCATTCTCGCTGCTGCTCTCGCCTTGGCAGCGTCGATCTCCTGCACAAACGAAAACACAGTCGACGAGAACGCCAATTCGGCGGTGGAAAACGCCGAGACCGCGCGCATCGCCACCTGGAACCTCGAATGGTTCGGCGCTCTCAACCGCAGCGAAGAGGACATCGAGCGCATTGCCGATATCATCCGCGAGCTCGGCATCGACGTCCTCGCACTGGAGGAGATCACCTGCCCCTGCACGGTCGAGCAGCTTGCCGCGAAACTGGGCGACTATGAGTACTTCATCTCGCCGCAGCGCATCCCGCAGAAGCTGGCACTGCTCTGGCGCAAGGATCGCGCAGACAAGATTGAGTTCGACGAGCAGGCTTTTGACGCGCTCCGCGGCGTCGCCGTAACAGGCTTCGACAGGGAGTTGCGCCAGCCCTTGGTTTTCCGCATGCGCATCGACAATTTCGACTTCACACTGATGGTCGTCCACCTCAAGTCGGTTCCCGAAGCGGAGCGCAGCGTCGAAATTCGCAATATCCAATATGACGCGATAAACAAGTGGCTTGGGGCCGAGCTGAGCTCCGCCGACGCTGAAAAGGACATCATCATCGCCGGCGACTTCAACTCCTATTACTACGGCGTCTCCAGCGAGCGTCTGCGGCAGGCAGGCCATGTAGTCTTCGTCACCACAACGCTGCCGCAGGGTGAGTACTCGAACATCTGGCATGACTACGAGGGTAATCGCAACCTCTCCCTGATCGACCACATCGCGGTAACGCCTACTCTGCGTGACGGCGAATTCGAGCGGATCGAGCCGATTCGCGATTGGGACGTCGAAATCGGAGCCGACAAGTACGAGAACGGCATCAGCGACCATTTGCCGCTGGTGGCCGTTTTCAAGACGAGCGTCGACAAAGACTGAGCCATGGACTCGGAAAAAACCAAATTCTTTGATGCTGTTTATGCGGCCGTGCGCTCGATCCCGCCCGGCTGCGTCCGCAGCTATGGGCAGGTGGCGTTGATGGTCGGCGCTCCCGGCGCCGCCCGCCAGGTCGGCTGGGCGTTGCACATGCTGCCGGAAGGATCCGACGTCCCGTGGCACCGCGTCGTCAACTCCAAGGGAGAAATCAGCTTGAGCGGCGGCCTTATGGGCGAGGCGGAGCGACAGCGCGCCCGCCTTGAGGCCGAGGGAGTAGTCTTCGACGACAACGGTCGAATCGACCTCAATCTGCACTTCTGAGAGCAGTTGAGGTGCGCATTCGCCGCACTTCAGCTTTAAAAAAACAACCGCATATGGTAGAATATACCCCTCTGTAGAAGGGATATGCCCCCGCAATGACGAAAAACAGAAAGCGAATCCTCATCGTCGACGACAACGACGACCATCTCTACATCACCAAGAAGAACCTCGAACGCGAAAGCTCGACCTTCAGTATCAAAATAGTTCGTTCGGGCGAGGAATGTCTCGAAGCTCTGGGTGACGGTGAGTTCGATTGTATTATATCCGATTACGATATGCGGCCGGGGATGAACGGTATCGACTTGCTTCAAACGCTTAGAGATCGCAATATCGATATACCGGTTATCGTAGTCAGCGAAGTCGGGGATGAAAGGATAGAAGCGCGGGCGCTAAACAGCGGCGCCGTCGATTATTTCAATAAGAGCATCGGCTTCGCGAATTTCGCCACCGTAGTCAGCTCGATCAACCACGCCATTGAAAAGCACCGCAAAACCGGCGAGAAGGAGAGTGCTACCGAGCCGTCCTATGCGCAAGTACTTGCTGACGAGCCGATACCGCACCACTTCACCAACTCCAGCGACGTCGGAATCGTGATCGAGTCGGAAGGGCAGACAATCGCCCAGGCCAATCCGGTGGCGGCCGAGATATTAGGAAGCAGCGAAAACGCTCTGGTCGGGGCACCCGTCGCCAGCCTGGTCGCGCCGGAGGACCGCACGGAGCTTCGCCGTTTGATTCTGCAGGCGCTCTGGGGGCTGCGAGCCACATCGGTAGTCCGATTCGCCTGTGGCAACTCCAACCACCGGCCGTTCCGGGTGGTTTGCGAAGCCAAGAAAATCTGCGGCAAGGTTGTCGGCGCCTATATCTCCGCGCGCGAAATAAAGAGATCATAAGCGCCCGTCGCTCCCCCTGGCACAGCGAAAACATCTGAGATAAAATGCAAATCGGCTCCGGAGCGGCTGGCCTATTTCTTCGTGGTTCGAACAGGCCCAGTAAATAAAGGAAATCAAACTTGAGAAAATCAAAAATCGCGACTGGATCAGTTCTGATCTGCATCGCCTTCTTGGCCTTAGCATTTTCTGCGGCCGAGATGCACCAGGAAGTCGAACCTGTGCCCACCGTCAAGAACATCATCCTGATGATCGGTGACGGCATGGGCTACAATCATGTCGAAGCTGCCAGCCTCTACAGATTCGGCAGACCGGGAGGGCAGGTGTACACCGGTTTCCCGGTTGCGCTTTCCATGTCGACATACTCCGTCAGTGGACAAGGGTATGATCCCCAGAGGGCATGGAGCGATTTCGAATATGTGAAAAGCGGTTACACCGATTCCGCTGCGGCAGCCACCGCAATGGCCACGGGCGTGAAAACCACCAACTGGTTTATCGGTATCGATCCCGACAAACAGCCGTTGAAGAACGTAGCGAATGCATCAGAAACAGCCGGTAAAGCAACGGGCTTGGTTACCTCAGTGCCCATTTCCCACGCAACCCCGGCCGGCTTCTCCGCCCACAACGAAAACCGCTACGACTTCGAGGGGATCGCCTCAGAGATGCTCAACGACAGCGGGCTGGATGTTTTGATGGGCGCAGGCCACCCGGACTATGACGACGACGGCGTAGAAACAGTCGATCCAAAAGAATACCGATATGTAGGCGGAGCCGAACTTTGGCTGGCAATCAAGGGCGGCAAGGCCGGAGGCGATTGTGACGGCGACGGCGAGCCGGATCCTTGGAAACTCGTTGAAACGCGCGAAGACATTCTTTCGCTGCGCGAAGGCGCTGCGCCAAAGAGGGTGCTTGCACTGGCCCGTGTCCACAGGACTTTCCAGCAACGGCGCGGCACTCCCGATGGAAATGCAGCCGACGACCTGCCTTACCAGGTTCCTTTGAATAAGGGCATCCCCACTCTCGCCGAGATGACCTCGGCCGCTCTTAACGTCCTCGATGAAGATCCCGACGGTTTCTTTCTAATGATCGAGGGAGGCGCAATCGATTGGGCCGCCGAGCACAACGAGAGCGGCAGGTTAGTCGAAGAACAGATCGACTTCGACAGGGCGGTGGAAGCAGTCATCGAGTGGGTCGAGCAAAACAGCAATTGGGACGAGACTATACTAATCGTAACCGCGGATCACGAGGCCGGTTACCTGCTCGGCCCGGATTCCGATCCGGAATGGAAGCCGCTGGTAGACAACGGGAAAGACAAGCTGCCTGGCATGGAATGGCACTCGACGAGCCACACCAACAGCCTTGTGCCGCTCTATGCGAAGGGCCGGTCCGCCGTGCTTCTTGAGAAATACGCCGATGAAACTGATCCGGTGCGCGGAAGATACGTCGACAACACCGAGATCGCTAAGGTTATTTTTGCAAGTATCGGCAAATCCGAGCAGCAATAGAGGGCTTTTCTCTTGCATTCCCACGGCCGGCAATCTTACTATTAATATATCTCAGTTATACATCCATTCTAAAACACGCCGGGGGGAGTTATGGCCGAGGACGACTTAGACAAGAAGGACAAGAAGCGCATGATTCACATCCGACTCCCGGAGGACATTCACAAGCGCCTCAGAATCAGAGTGGCCGAACTGGACACGACGATCCAGGATTGGGTTGAGAAGCTGATAACGAAAGTGCTGGAGCGGGTCGGCTGAAATCGCTGCACAGATCGAGTAGATATTAAAGCCGGGAGAGCATTGCTCGTCCCGGCTTTATTTTGCGAAACACTGCGCTTGCGGAACCTGATAACGGTTAGAAATCAAAACGCAGCGATAGGTAAACGTTGTCGTTCTCGTCGAACTGCCCGAAGAAGGTGTAATCCTCCTCGCCGCCGAAGATGTTGGCACCGGCCGTCAGGGCCAGCTTGTCGGAGAACTTGTGCGTGATCGAGGGCAGCAGGTAGTAGTCGTTGTCGTTGGGGCTGAAGTAAGCGAAAAAGAATATGCGCCAGGTCTGGCGGCTGAGCCAGCGGTCGAGGCTGATTGTCACCACGTCGCGGTAGTCCCTGGCTGCGGGAAATCCGGGGGGCAGCGTGGAAAGATAAGCGCCGTGGTCGACGATCCGCTCCTGGTAGTATTGGACGCCAAGGGTGAAGTCTTCCATCAGCTGGCGGGAGTAGCCGACGAGCCAGCGGAATTGCGAGTTGGGAATCGTCGGATCGAGACCTTCGCGGTCTTCCGGGCTGTCGTAGTAACCGGCCTCAAGCGAGAGGATGCCCCCCACGGCCGCGCCCTGTGCGCTGGCGCCGTAGACGTTGAGCTCGGGGTAGAACATCGTTGCGGTAGTCGGCATGAAGGGATTGTTGAGAGTCACGCCAGGTGAGTGCCAGAAACCCTTGTAGAGGTAACCCGAGACGTCGAAGTCAGCCAGGTTGCCATAGATGCGCACCGCCAATTCGGAGTTCTCGAAGGTGCGCTCCGGCTTTTGCTCGATGCGGTTGGGAACATTCACGAAGGGATCGAAGTAGGAGAAGCGATCCGCCCCCGGGAGGTTGTCGGGCTCGAAAGTCGGCACGTAGACGAATTCGGCGCTGAGCGCGTCACCACTGTAACGGATGCGTGCGCCGTCGATACCGAGCTTGAGGTAGCCGAGCGGCCGCCCGGTGAAGAAGGAGACCCAGTCCTTCGGCCATACGTCGTTGATAAAGATCAGGTCGCCGACGCCCCAGGTGATCACCTGGCGGCCGACGCGGAAGTCGAAAGCGTTTGCGGTGTAATCGATGTAAGCTTCACGCAGGTCGATGTCGAACTCACCTGTCAGAGCGTCGTGATAGAAGTCGAGTCTCAGCCTGGCCTCCGCCTCGATCGAATCGGCCCAGGCGGAGAGATCCAGACGCAGGCGTTCCTCGCCTAGCACGTAATCGCTGCCGTCGCCGAAGCCGGTGCTCAGGTCGCCGATCCTGCCGGCGTAATTGACGAGCAGGAACCAGTTGAGCTCGTAGTTCTCATCCTCGGCGAGAGCGTCTGCAGGCGCCATGACCAAAGCCAAAGCCAGCGCGAGCAGAGTGAAATATTTAGTCATTGCTTATCCTTGCATGTCGGTTATTCGCCCTGATTACCTGATCCAGTTGCGGGGCGGGCGGCGCATGCGGCGCTCGCTGAAGTCCTTCTCGTCGAGGTTGACGTTGTAGTCGGCCTTTTCGATCGTGATCACGGTTTTTGAGCCGCTCTCGAGGTTCTCCATCACCCGCTTTATCGGTGTGGGGATATCGTCTATCTTCTCGATATTCTCGGCTGTGAAAACCCGACTGAGCTTGCCGTCGCCGTTGTAATACTCTTCCTTGAGCGGAAGGTAGGTGTCCTTACTGATCCAGGTGAGCTTGTGGGAGTACTCGACCTTGTCCTTGGGCACACTCTTAACCACGTAAGCAGCCTGGCCGTTGAGATCCTCTTCCTTGACGAGGGTGTGCTCGTCCTGCGCGACGGAGCGGCCGGAAACGTCCTCGTAAGTAAAGTCGGAGCCGACGAAAGAACTGCGCTTGTCGTCTGCCGCGAGGCGGCGTACCAGCTTGACCGAGGGTATGAAGATCCAGCGGTCGTCGTCGCCCTTGACGTTTTTGTAAACCATGAAGGTCATCTCACGCACGTCGCCGGGTTCCTTGAAGTAGACGAAGAACCTCTGGTCGCCGCCCTTGTCACCGATGTTAAGGCGCAGCATCACCATCTTGCGCTCGCGCACACTCCCGTTCTTGTCGATGATTTCCATGCTGATCGTCGACTTGCCGTCGGCTCCGCCGTAGTGATAAGCGTTCAGCGATTTCTGTATCAGATCGGCGGCATCGGGAGTCTCGGCCGCCGCGAAGGCCGCCGTGAGCAGCACGGCCGCAGCTGTCATCATTAGCGATTTCCTCATCTCTCTATCCTCCAAAGACCGAAGTCATTAATTACGTTCAAATCCCTCTCAGGCGCTCGGCATGCACTTGCGGAAGCCTAGCTTCTCCAGGATTGTCATCGCGGGGCACCAGTTGGAGAAGGCGCTCTGCAGCAGGTTCAACGCCACAAAGGCGGTCAGCAGCAGCCACCAGGGAGAGTGGAAAACCGCGATCAGAATCGAAATAATTGTTATGAACCCTGCCAAAGCTCTAAGAAGTCTTTCGATTGTCATGCTGCAACTCCTGATTTCTTAATTTTGAAAACCATACCTGCCAGGTAGCGCATCGCCGCCGGCAGCACGAACACCGTCGCCAGGGTGCTCATCAACATCAGCAGCGAGAAGAATGAGCCCACGGTTACGTATGGCGTCAGCGACGAGACCATCAAGGGCAGGAAGCCGAGCGAGATGACGATGGCATTGCGCAGGATCGCGCGGCCGGGTTCGGCGAACATGTGGTCGTGAGTCTCGGCCAGGTCACCGGTCTGCTTGTAGTGGTTCTTGTATCGCTGCAGGAAGTGGATCGCGAAGTCGACCGCGAGGCCGAGCGACAAGGCACTACAAACGGCGATCGGCATGTCGTAATTCTTGCCGATCCAGCCCATCAGGCCATAGCTCAGTATCAGCGCCAAGGTCAGCGGGATCATTGCCAGGACGCCGAGAATCAGAGAGCGGAATTCGATCAGCATCAGCAGGAAGACAATCGCGAAGCTGCCGAGCACTGCGAAGAGCATGCCGTTGACCATCAGGTCCTGCCACACCTTGTTGATGTAGGTAAGGCCCGTCCATTTGATGCTCAAGCCCTTCGGCGGCGGATTATCGTTCAGGAATTGCGCGAGGCGTTTTTGAACTGCCTGCATTTTCTGGTTGTCACCGCTCTTGAGCTGAATCCAGATGTTCACTTTCTTCCAGTCGTACTCGATGCTCTCGCCGCCGCCGTTGGCGTTGATTTTCCGCGGTTGGCGCACGAGGAACTTGTCGAGGTCGTTCTTGGTGACCGTATCGAAGTCGAGCTGAGCGATGCTCCAGTTGAGGAAGCGGAAGGCGGTCTTGTTGAGCGACGGCAGACGTTCACCCAGCACGGTCTGTCTGTCAGCGTCAGTTACCTGAAACTCCTGGTAAAGTGGGGATTCCTCGACCGTTTCGTACTGGTTGAAGAACGCGTCGTAATCATCGTCGCTGAAGTTGTCGACCACACGCTCCTCGAACAGCTGTTTCTTGACGAAATCAGGCTCCTCGAAGTCGGCGGCCTGGCCGATGTTGTAGAAGAGGTTTCGTTTTTCCTCCCTGCTCAAATCCCCGCGGGTGTCGCCGATGAAGACGTAGCGGACGCGCTTGGCAGCGTCGTAAACCGAGGAAGCCTTGCCGACGGTATCGCTCTCCTCGAGGGAGGCCTTCATCTGTGTGATGTAGAGAGCCACCTCGGGATTGTTGAGCAGATTGGGGAATTGGCCCGAATCCAGCATCGCCGCGTACTCGAAGTCGTCGGCGGGCGGCTGCTCCGCTTCGAGCACCAGGTTGGTCATGTAGGTGCCGCCGAACTTGGCATTGAGGATGCTGTCGGCGACGCGTATCGGGTGCCCTTCCTTAAACCACTTGACCGGATTGTCGTTGACCTTGATCTGCATAATGCCGACCACGCCGAGCACCAGGAGGAGCACCGCGCCGGTCAGCACCCAGGAAGCGTGTTTGAAGGTGACCTTGCCGATCGGCAACAGAATCTTATCGAGGAACGACTTGCGATCCTCCTCCTCGCGGTGCAGCGCGCACGCGAGCTTGTGCTCGTCGAGCATGTTGACCATCGCCGGCACCAGCGTCAGCGAGAAGGCCCAGGCGACGAAGATGCCGAAGGCGACGAACACGCCGAAGACCTGCACCGGTGGGATGTCGGCCATCGCCAGCGAGGCGAAGCCGACCGCGGAGGTCAGCGAGGTAAAGAGCATCGGCACGTAGAGCCGCTTCATCGCCCACATCAGCGACTCACGCTTCTTGCCGGTCTCGCAGAAGCGGTCGAAGAACTGGCTGAGGATATGCACGCTGTTGAGGATGGCGATCGGCAGCAGGAACACAGGGATCATCGAGCTCATTATATGCACGGTGAAGCCCATCCCGATCAGCAGGCCCATTGCCCAGATAACCGATAGCATGGCGGTAACACCGACGGGAACAAGGAACAACGGCTGGCGGAAGAGCAGGTAGACGATCAACATGATCAGCAGGAAGGCGACCGGAGCGACTACCGCCATCTGGATGAACATTTCGTGGCCGAACACCTCCTCCGCGATCGGCAGGCCGGCGATGTGCCACTCCTGTCCGTCGAGCAGGTGCGCGCTCATAATCTTCTCGATTTCCTGGGATACGCGGTAACCGATCTTTTTATCGATGATCGGGATATAGATCGCCACGGCGTCACCGTCGGCGGAGGCAACGCGCTGATCGAGGAACGGTGTGTCCTTGATGTCGAATCGCATCTTTTCGATGCGGGCGGAGAGCAGTGTATTGAAATCGTTATCGAAGTTTTCAGGGATCTGAAGGTTACGCTCCGCGATGAAACCTCGCATCTTGCGGTATTCTGTCCCATAAGTGGCCTCGTCAGCCGGCTCATCGAAGAAATCGGGTTCCATAATGTACTCGGGGCTGACGCCTTCTGGGCCGCTATAGATGTTCTTGGTCGTCGTCAGGCTGACCATGTCGTCCTTGTTGACGAGATAAACATAGCGTTCATCGCTCGCCGGCCGATCGAACCCGAGCTTGTGGAGCAGATCGTCACTCATCTCGGTCTCTTTCACACGGATTTGCTTGATCTCGCTGATGATCTCGCTTACTTGACGGAGAGCTTCGGGTCGAAAGATGCCGTTGTTGTCAATGATACCGACGACCACAATGTCATCTATGCCGAATTCCTTTTTAATTTCGTCGTAGTAAGCACGATCGGGTTGATCGGGCTGCAACATGTTCTCGGGATCGGTATCGATGTTTATTTGCGGGAACTGCAACATAAAGACCGCAGTAATTACTGCGATGATGCCGAACACCACCCACGGGCGGTTAAGTGAGAATTCTGTAATCTTTGTCAGCATAAATTCTCTCCGGTTTAGTTCTCACCGAATGCCAGGTTTAATCCCCTGGCTTTCCATTCAATAACGCCGTCTTCGAGCCGTTCCGCTGCGAAACCCTGCTCCCGTAAGCGGCGGACCGCCTCGATCGCCGCAGCACAGTAAGAGCCGCGGCAGTAAGCGATTATTCCCTTGTCCTTGGGAAGATCCTTGATCCTAGTGTCGAAATCTTCATAGGGTAGCGAGATCGCGCCGGGAATGTGACCCGCCAAGTACTCCTCTAGCGGACGGAAGTCGACGAGGATCGCCTCACCCGCGTGTACACGCTCCATCAATTTCTCACTGTCTTTATGAGCCTCTACTCCTCGTTCCTCAAGGAAATTGCTTCTAACGCGTTCTATGCCCCCCAGGCGATCTTCAGCGATCGTGCGAAGAGATCTGAAGAATTCCAAAACGTTATTGTCTGCCAGGCTGTAGGTGACGAAGTGCCCTCTTTTCACCGCTTCAACCAGGCGGGATGAGCGAAGCACCTGAAGATGCTGAGACGTGTTGGCGACGCTCTGTCCGGCCTGCTTGCTCAGCTCCTCGACGGTGCGGGGACCCTGGCAGAGCAGGTCGAGCAATTCGAGTCTGCGAGGACTTGAAATTGCTTTGCCGATGCGCGCAAATTCCTGGTAAATCCTGTCCTTGAACTCTCTTCCCTTTGTTTGCATGGCCACTGTGTCCTCCGCATTATTCAATCATTCAATAGAATACTTGAATAATACCGATACCATTCCCGCCCGTCAAGGAAAAAATCCACCACTATTGAAAAAAAATGAAGAATAGAGGAGCGGATACAGACGTAACTTATACTGTGAGTATAAGTTCCATGGATCTGAAACACGCGGGATTGATTACCCGATAAGTGAAAGGAGACCTGCTCAGATGATTGCGTTCAAGACATCCAAGGCAGCTTTGGCAGCGCTGATCGTAGCCCTGTTCACCGCCGGAGTGCCGGCTTCAACCCAGCAGGGCGCCTACGTCCTGGGCTCAACGGTCATAGATATAGACGGCAATGAGGTGAACCTGGAAAGCTACAAGGGCAGAGTGGTCCTGATCGTCAATGTGGCTACGAAATGCGGGCTGACTCCGCAATATGAAGAACTTCAAGCACTGCACGAAAAGTTCGCAGCAAAAGGGCTGGCAATCCTCGGTTTCCCTGCTAATAACTTCGGAAACCAGGAACCCGGCAGCAACGAGGAGATCAAAATGTTCTGCACCACCAACTACAATGTGCAGTTCGACATGTTCTCCAAGATTTCCGTCAAGGGCGACGACATTGCACCCCTCTACACCCTGTTGACTTCTACCGAACAGAACGGCAGGTTCGGCGGCGAGATTCAGTGGAACTTCACTAAGTTTCTCGTCGGCAAGGACGGTAGAGTAGTCTCCCGCTACGAGCCACGCATAAAACCATCCGATCCCGAGGTGATCGCCGCGATCGAGCGCGAGCTGGCGAAGTAAACCTGATAGCTCTCCACACGTAGAAAGGGCGGCTGCCAAGCCACCCCTTTTCTTGATGCCTCAAATATTCTACTGCCGGTTCACACCGGGATTCTTTCCGATCAGGTAGAGTTCCTTCTGCCTGCCGTCGAGGTACCAGACCTTCTCGCCGTCGAAGCAGGCGCTCTCCTCCAACGCCATGCGTACATCCTTGTTCCACTCGGGCACGAAGACGGTTGCGTTGAGCTCGATGGCATAGCAGGTGTCGGGGAAAAGCGGGTAGTCACCCTGGCCCTCGACGCCGTACTGCTGGTCCCAGAGACCGACGGTCATGCCGGCGGCGTGGCCGTGCATCCCAAGCGGATGGGAGTAAATGCTGGGGCGGATGCCCTCGGCCTTCGCCTTTTCCAGCGACGACTTTAGGATCTCGTTTCCCGTGCGGCCGGTCTTGAACTCGCCGGTGAGTATATCCTGCAGCCGATTGCCGGCGGCCAGCGCATTCTTGAGACCTTCCGGCGCATCCGTCTCGCCGGCGCGCAACACGTAAGCGTTCTGTTGTGTATCGGTGTTGAGGCGCAGGTAGCTGATGCCGATATCGATGTGGATCAGGTCGCCGGGCATGATCACACTCGGGCCTTCGCGGCGCGAGTAATCTGAATCGGGATCGGGCGACCCGGCACGCTGTACCGACACACCGGTGTGGAACCAGGTGGTCAGTTTCAACGACCTGATCTTCTCGCGAAACCACCACTGTAGATCCTCGGTGGTGGTTACCCCAGGCTGGACGGCAGCGTCGCTGAGCCCCTCGGCGATAATCTGGTGGGCGATGCGCACGATTTGGGGATAAACCACCAACTCCTCCTCGGTGCGCGTTTCCAGCCAGCCAACAGCCAGCCGCTCGCCGGAGACAATCCGGTCGGCGTATTTCTTACCGACGGCATTAACGAATTCGCGGTAATTGGTGAGCGTGATGCCGTCGGCGTGGCCGAAATGATCGGAGTAATTGAGCGCAATTTTCTTCGGATCCCTCTCGATCACAACATCGGCCAGTGCCTTCCATTGATCGGGCTGGTCCTCTTTCACCCAGGCTCGCTTGAAGAAGCGGCCGATGTCATAGCGGGCAACCGCCAGGCGTTCAACACCTTGTTCCGGGCCACGGTCGGAAAAAATCAATATCGTGCGCCTGCGGGCAGCCATCCAGCGCGCCGGGATCATCGTTTTCACAACAGGGTCCTCGTTGTATTCGCGGGCGATCAGGACCCACATATCGATGCCCTCGCGGCGCATCAACTCCGGCACCAGCTCGTCGAGCCGAATCTCCAGCCAGCGGTCCACAACCTCCGCGCGGTCCTTCAGCGAGAGAATGTCCGGCATGTCATTGGCAGTCGAATAGCTCTGCAGCGGCAGACATACCAGTGCGGCAAGAAAAATGAATTTACGCATCCGATTCCCCCCTGCTCGTTTCTTTTGACACCTTACCTCTAAATGATACACCTAGCGGTTGCCTAACGAAAATCGCCGTTTTGTATTATTCATAAATAGATTTGAAAATCGGGCTTGAAGTAAGGCATTTAATGATCTAAGGTCATCCGTAATTCACCGGCATTACCTAGCAACATTTGCCAAAGCTGGCAGGATGCTTTTCCTGCTGCGACTCCCGTTTTTTACTGGAAAGGAAGGGGAAATCATGAGAAAGGGCCTGGTAATAACGTTCGCGGTTTTGTTTTGTATCTGCCTGCATCACAGTACTGTTGCGGCAATCATCACAAACCCATTCAGTCTAGCCCAAGAAGACGAAAAGGTGCCGATCTCCGGGGTGCTCCGCTCCATCCTCGAGCAGCAGGAAGTCGATGCTGCTATCGCGAAGTATCGGGAATTGAAGCAAAACGAAGCCGGGAGATACGATTTCTCCGAAAATCAGTTGAACAGTGTCGGTTATTTCCTGCTCGGGCGAGGGCGCCTGGATGAGGCCGTTAAGATATTTGAGCTGAATATCGATGCATTCCCCGACGCATGCAATCCATACGACAGCCTGGCAGAGGCTTACCTGCACAAGGGCGACATGGCACGTTCAAAGGAGTTTTACAAGAAAGCCCTGTCGATAAATCCTGAGTACGATGCTTCCATTGCCGGACTGAATAAGATCTATGTAATCGAGCATTACGACAAGCGCGAATTCCGCGTGCCGATGCGCGACGGCAAGACGCTTTTCACTCAAGTGTACAGCCCGAAAGAAAGATCGGAGAGATACCCATTCCTTATCTTCAGGACACCCTACAAGGTGGCCCCTTATGGTGAGGAGCAGATAGACTATCGTAATGTCCTCGGCCCCTCGATGCTCTTCACCAAGTCCGGTTACATCTTCGTCTACCAGGACGTTCGCGGGAAGTTCATGTCCGAGGGCGAGTACGTCGACGTAAGGCCACACATCCCCGACAAGAAAACTCCTGCAGACATTGATGAGAGCTCCGACACATACGACACCGTGGAATGGCTTGTCAACAACATCCAGAATAACAACGGCAAGGCCGGCATCTACGGCACTTCCTATCCCGGCTTCTATTCCGTCATGGGAATCATCGAAGGTCATCCCGCGCTCGTCGCCGCATCCCCCAGGGCGCCCGTAGCGGATTGGTTTATCGGCGACGACTTTCACCGCAACGGCGCCTTCTATTTCTTGCAGGCTGTCAATTTCTTCAGGACAACCGGCGCTCCGCGCCCAGGGCTGATAAAGGACTGGCCGCCAAGATTGCTCGCCTACCCCACATCGTTCCTCTACAAATTCTTCCTGGATATCGGACCAATCTCCAATGTCAACGCTCGCTACTTCAAGCAGAAAAGCGTGATGTGGAACGAGATGATGGAGCACGGCACCTACGACGACTTCTGGCAGGCGAGAAACCCCCTCCCCTACCTCAAGGACATCAAAGCGGCTGTGCTGATGGTCGGGGGCTGGTACGACGCCGAAGATCTTTATGGTCCTCTGAAAACCTATGAAGCCATCGAGCACGACAATCCGGGCATCGAAAACTATCTCGTCTTCGGCCCCTGGTACCATGGAAGCTGGGGCGGAACGGAGGACGACGTCGTCAACGGCATCCGCCACAACGCCGGCTCGACGGCAGAGTACTTCCGCGAGAGCGTGGAATTCCCCTTTTTCGAGCATCACCTGAAGGGCAAAGGCGAGCATGAGCTACCGGAAGCGCTCATCTATGAAACCGGTTCAAATACCTGGAGACAATACGATCACTGGCCGCCGAAGAACGTCGATGCCAGGGAGCTCTATTTCCAGGCCGGCGAGAGTTTGTCGTTTGCTAAACCTACGAAAAGCGGCGACGGCGCCTTCGATGAATACCTCAGCGATCCGGCAAAGCCCGTGCCGTACAGAGGCGAGATCGTCGGGGAATGGTCGTACGGTTTCATGCACTCCGATCAGCGCTTCGCCTCGACGAGGCCAGACGTGCTGGTCTACGAGACCGAAGTGCTGGAGGAAGATATAACGATCGCCGGACCGGTCACGGCTGAGCTGTTTGTCTCAACCACCGGCACTGATGCCGATTGGATGGTGAAAATCATCGATGTATACCCCGGCGACGCCCCCGATCCGATTCCGAACCCGGAATTCGTCAGGATGGGCGACTATCAGATGCTCGCGCGCGGCGAGATATTCAGGGGCAAGTACCGCAACAGCTTTAGCAAGCCGGAACCTTTTGTTCCCGGTGAGATTACGAAGGTCAGCTATGAAATCGACGACATCAACCACACCTTCCTCAAGGGTCATAGGATCATGGTGCAGGTGCAGAGTTCCTGTTTCCCGCTGTTCGACCGCAATCCGCAGACCTTCGTCGACATTTACAGCGCGACCGAGAAGGACTTTCAGAAGGCCGTTCACCGCGTGCACCGCTCGGCGGAACACCCGTCCCATCTGAAAATCTCTGTGATTCGGAGATAGCGGGAGAGCCGATCGACTGATTAGTACCAATAAATCCGGATTTTGATTAACGACGATTCAGACTCTTCTGCATATTTGCCACGCGGGATAATATGGGATTTTTCATCCGCAATCTCCCCTAAACCGACAAATGTCACAATTTGTCACGATATGTCAGTTGTGACGCTGCCGTCAGTATTTCTACAATTGTTGAGGATAAAACTATCCGGGAGTGACGATCCGCAACTCGAGACTTGGAATTGCTTTACACAGGAGGACTCCAAGTAGAACGGGCACCCTTGGTTGTCCTCTGGTAATTATGTGGGCTGGTCGGGCATCCCGCCGGCAACTACCCTACCATGTCGTTACGGCGAGAACGGCTTTAATCAACCGGCTGGCCCACTATTTTTTTGCACCAGACCTTGGGTTTTAAGAAGCGCAACATCGCAGGCAGCATCACGAGGTCGCCTACAAGCGCCGCCAGCATGGTGATGGCAGTGAGAACACCCAGATAAACGGTCGGCCGGAAGCCGCTGACTCCGAGCGTCAACAGGGCGATGGTGAGCATCAGCGCGGTTATCAATATCGGCCGGCCCTTCGCTCTCAAGGCGTCGTCTATCGCCGCATCGTAATCGCAATCATCCCTCAGCCGCTCCCGCAGGTACTGCATCAGGTGGATGGTGTCGTCCACCGCGATCCCGATCGCGATGCTGGCAACCATGATGGTCAGCACGTTAAGAGGAATCCCGAGCCAGCCCATCAGCCCGAGCGTTATGACAATGGGCACTATGTTCGGTACCAGGCTGATAAGCCCGATCTGCAGCGACCTGAAAGCCAGGACAAATACCGCCGTTACAAACAGCAGGATCAGAGTGACGCTTAGGATTTGGCTGTAGAAGAGATCGTCGACCATCCTGGCGAAGAGGACCGACTGGCCGGTGGGCACGATATTCAGTCTGGGTGCGGCGGTTTGTGCAACCAACTCTATCTTATCCAGTGCCGCCTGGATTTTCTCCGCGTTGTGCTCCTTGAGAATGATGGTCATGCGTGTCTTACGACCGTCGGCGGAAAGGTAGCGTTCCAGCAGGCCGTGGCCGGCCACGACACTTCTGATCGCTGCCGGGGTGGTCAGGGCCGACTCTTCGCTCAGGAGTTGCTCGAGCCCGTCCGGGTTGCCCGCGATCAATTCGCCGACATCCACGAGGCTGAGGCTGTCGTTGACCAGCGGAATACTCCCAACCTGTTCTCTAAACGCGGCCAGTTCCCGCAATGCCCTGCCGTCGAAAGGTTCGCCGTCGGAGCGCCCGGCCATCACATCCAGCGAGCTGGCTGATCCGAAGTGCTCCATCAACAGCTTCCTGGCCCGGTTCAAGGGATTACCCTCGCTGAAGAATTCATAGGGGCTGGTCTCAATCTGCACTCGTAGCAAACCAACGGCACTGATGAGGATAGCAACAATTACGATCACTGCGATCCAGCCACGGTGCCGCGTAAGCTTCGACAAGAAGCCGAACCAGCGTGGCCTTGCGTCGGTGGCACGTTGTGGGATTGCGTCGGGCCGAAGACGAATCAACGCCGGGACGAGGCAGACGGTGATCACGAAGGCGAAAGAGATACCCAGGGCGGCCGTCAGGCCGAACTCCCTCACCGGCGCAACCGGGGTTACCGCAAGAGAGGAGAAACCGGCAGCGGTGGTCAGGGCGGCGAGGAAACAGGGCGGGAGCGCCCGCCGCACGGCCAGCCTGACGCGTTCGGAGGGGTCGCCGGAAACCCGTTGGTACTGCGCCAGGATGAAGATGATTTGTGCGAGGCTGATGGCGATCACCAACGTCGGTACAAGTGTTGTGGCCATGTTGAGCGTCAACCCGGCCATGAAGAATATGCTCATCGTCCACAACAGGGCCGTCAACGCCGCAACCGCGCTGACGAACATCGCCCAAAAGCTGCGGAGTGCCACCCAAAGGCTCGCCAGGCAGACCAGCGCGGCCAGCGGACCCAGCAGCATGGTGTCCCTCCGGGATGAGCTCGATACCTGAGTCTTCAGAAAGGGAATACCGGTCATCTCGTAGGAGTGTCCCGACAACTCTGCGTCCAACACAGAGCGGATTTCGCCGATCAACGCTGTGCGGCGACGGTCGTCTTCGTCAACCTCTTGCTCGAGGACTACGCTAATCAGCGCCACCTTGCCGTCGGGTGAGACAACCTTCCGTTGGTAGAGCGAATGCCCGGCGACAACCCGGCGCAACTCCGCGCGCTCCCGCTCGTCGAGGGGCAGGTCTACCACCAGCTTCCTGGCCACCGGTATCAGGCCGGTCCTGTCGATCTTCACAGCGTCGGCCAGCGAGAAGGTCGCCGAAACGCCCTCAAGTGATTTCAGTCTGTCGTCGGTTTTACGCAGCAGTGCAAGTGTCTCGTTTGAAAACGCATCCTCCAGCCGAATTGCGATGAGAAGGTAATCATCCCGGCCGAATTCATCCAGAAACTGCTTGTAATGATCCCGCTCGACGTCCGTATCAGGGATAAAATTCTCCGCCGAGACATCGATTCTGAAACTTGCCAGTCCGGGCAGCAGTGCCAGCGTGATCAGGGCAAACACCATCACAATGACGACGGGGTGCTCGCTGACCGCGCGCTCAAGTTGTCGCATTCAAACCCCTATGGGAGGAAACTATTGGAATTATCTTATGTTATCGGCCGATTCCAGCCGTCGAAACACGGCGCCGTCCATTCAAGAGCGTATATTGAACCAAAAAAAACATCAGCCTTCAATAGTGGGGAATGGGATTTGAATTGAAAGCTGATGCGCGGAAAAAGTTTTGTTCTATTATTAACCAAGGATTGCGTCCAGGTCCTCCTTGGGTGTGCCTATCGGCTTGATGTCGAATTCCTTCACCAGGATCTCCAGTGCCGCGGGTGTGACGAAGGCCGGAAGAGTCGGCCCGAGCCTGATGCCCTTGACGCCGAGGAATAGCAGGGTCAGCAGGATCGCCACTGCCTTCTGCTCGTACCAGGAGAGGATTAGCGAAAGCGGCAGTTCGTTGATCGAGCAGTTAAAAGCGTCGGCGAGGGCGGTAGCGATTTTGAGCGCCGAGTAGGCATCGTTGCACTGCCCGACATCCAGCAAGCGCGGGATGCCGCCGATGTCGCCGAACTCGAGTTTGTTGAAGCGGTATTTACCGCAGGCAAGTGTCAGCAGGACGCAGTCGTCGGGCACCTGCTCCGCCAACTCCGTGTAGTAGTTGCGGCCCGGCTTGGCGCCGTCGCAGCCCCCGACGAGAAAGAAGTGGCGGATGGCTCCGCCCTTGACTGCCTCGATCACCTTGTCGGCAACACCGAGGACGGCGTTGTGTCCGAAGCCAACGATAATCTTGCGCTCGGGCTCATCTTCGGTGAATCCCGGAGCGGCGAGCGCAGCCTCGATTACCGGCGTGAAGTCCTTGTCCCCGACGTGAAACACGCCCGGCCAATGCACAAGGCCGGTTGTGAAGATGCGGCCATAATAGTCGTCTCGCGGCTTCTGGATGCAGTTGGTGGTCATCAGAATCGCGCCGGGGAAGGCGACGAATTCCTTTTGTTGGTCTTGCCAGGCGCCGCCGTAGTTGCCCGCCAGGTGCTTGTACTTCTTCAGCCCGGGGTAGGCGTGGCTGGGCAGCATCTCGCCGTGTGTGTAGATGTTGATGCCTTTGCCCTCGGTCTGCTCGAGCAGCAGCTTAAGGTCGAGCAAGTCGTGGCCGGAGACGACGATTGCCTTGCCTGCTACCGGCGTGATCCGCACTTCGGTCGGCTCCGGCTGGCCGAAAGCGCTGGTGTTGGCGTGATCGAGTAACGCCATGACATTGAAATTGAGCTCGCCGATCGCCAACGCCTGTGCCAGGAGCTCCGACACCGAATGATCCTCCTCTGCAAGGAAATCGAGCGCCCTGTGGAATCGACCGAAGATTTCCGCGTCCTCCATGCCGAGAACGTGTGCGTGATCGACATACGCCGCCGCACCCTTGAGGCCGAAGATGCAAAGGGAGATCAGACCGGTGATGTCTTCACCCAGCCTGGCCTTCTGCCTCTCGATGCCGACTTCCGCGGCCTGGAGCAGCAATCCGTCCAGAGTCAACGCCGGTTCAAATGCAGCGGGGCCGGAAAGACTCTCCGGCTCCTTGCCGGCCTTACCGCAGGCTTGCTCGTAAAGCTTGCGGGTGCGATGTTTCATCTCGACGGCTTTTGACACCAATCCCTGGATGTGTTCCGCGTCGAAATCGACGTTGGTGACCGTGGTGAACAGAGCCTCGATCACGAACACGTCTACCTCTCTGTCTATGGCCCCCAATTCCCGAGCTCTGTGGGCATACATCGAGATGCCCTTGGTGACGTACAGCAGCAGGTCCTGCATCGCCGCGGTCGTATCATCCTTGCCGCAAACGCCCTTGATCGTACAGCCGAGACCTTTTGCCGTTTGCTCGCATTGGTAGCAAAACATGCTCATCATTCTCCCTCGCGCCGGTACCATTTATTGACATACACCAGCATATGCGCCGGCCGAAGCCGGGGATTTGACCAAAGTCAAGGATGAGTGGTTAGCTTCATATATACATTTTTCGTGCAAAAAGTCATCTGTTTTTACTCGCTTGACACCAAGCATTCCCCCGAACGCCCAGCCATTATGGTTGGTGCCTGACCGATTAACTCCGCAAAAATTCTTCAGATTGCGGGGATTTTCTATGCTGTCCTTCTCTGTAGGGATCATTCAGATCCGATCATCCCTTGCAGGCCCTCGGCATCGAGAATTGTTATCACCGAACCGTCGACCTCGATCAGACCGTGAAGCTGCATCTTCTTGAGTGTCCTCGAGAAGGTTTCCGGGATCGTGCCCAGGTAGGAAGCAAGCAGCGATTTCTCGACGCCGAGATCGATCTTCATCCCCGATCTGAGGCCGCCCCGATCCTGACGGCACTGCTGCACCAGGTAGGAGGCCAGCCGCACCTCGACGTCTCTGAAGGCTAATGAGTAGATAATATCCGTCAGCCTGCGGAGCCAAAGGGAAAGCCCTTTGAACATCTTGTGGCAGAGATGGGGCTTGCTGTCGAGCAGCGAGATGAACCCGTCGGCAGGAATCATCAGCACCTCCGACGGCTCGACCGCCTCGGCGCTGGCGGGATAGCCCTCGAACTCGAAGAGCGCACCTTCGGCAAAGGTCTGACCGGGCGGTACCAGGTGCAGCACATGCTCCTTGCCGTCGGCCGAGACTTTGTAGATTTTGAGCAAGCCCTCGAGGACGAGGAAAAAGCCTTTCACCTTCTCGCCTTCGAGGAAAAGCGGCTCCTTCCGCTTGAGCTTTCGGGGTGCCGCCGTGGCGGCCAGGCGCTCGATGTCCTGCATGTCGAGGCCGTTGAGCAACGGCGTATGCTTCAGGGCTTGTGCAAAGCGATCGATCATGGCTGCCGGCAATTATAACCGATGTCCCATGCTGATAAATATTCAGTCTTACTTACACGGATAAATCCAACAGGAAAACAAGATTGACATCGATAATTCCGTGCTCAGCAGAGCTCGGGGGTAATCTGATAGCCTCCCCAGCCGGTATATTATTTGCTTGTCATCTTCATTGTGCGTTTGCTTTTTTATGCAACTTTCACCGGCGTTTTCTCCCGGTGAGATTTGACATCGTGGGAAGTGCTTAGGCTTTCCGCCAAAATTTAAAGAAATCCAGCTAGAGGCACAGGATGAGACATAGAGGATTTTCCGACAGGATCGCAGGCATCCCCAGATCCGCCATTCACGAGATGACAAGGCTGTCCAGGGAAGTGGACGACGTCGTGCTGCTGTCGTGGGCGCGACCGAGTTCCGACACACCCGAACACATCAAGGAAGCGGCCGTCAAGGCGATCAGGGACGGCCACACCGCTGCCTATAGCGAGAGCTCCGGCCTCGAAGAGCTCAGAGAAGAAATCGCAAAAAAGCTGAGCAAAGTCAACGGAATCAACGCCAAGCCTTCCCAGGTGATGGTAACGGTCGGCGCGATAGAGTGCTCCGCCGCCGCAGTGATGGCCTTGACCGATCCCGGCGACGAGGTGATCCTCCCAAGCCCAACCTACTCGGCCCACATCTCGCAAATTGCCCTGGCCGCCGCGCGGCCGGTGCTCGTGCCTCTGGACGAAAAAAAGAGCTGCGCCCTCGATCTCCAAGCGATCAGAGCAGCGATCACCCCGAAAACCAGGGCGATTTTCTACTGCTCGCCCTCTAACCCGACCGGCGCCGTTTTCTCGCAGGAACAGCTTAATTCGCTGGCGGAGATCGCCATCGAGCACGATCTAACGATCATCACCGACGAGGCCTATGAATATTTCGTCTACGACGGCGCCCGCCATTTCAGCATCGCCTCGCTACCCGAATTGAGTGGACGCGTCGTGAGCTGCTTCACCTTCACGAAGACGTACTCGATGACCGGCTGGCGCGTCGGCTACCTCCACGCAGGTGAGGATATCGTGAGGCAGATTTTTAAGGCTCACATCCCCTTGGCCCTTTGCGCGCCGGTGGTATCTCAGTACGCGGCGCTTGCTGCAATCAAGGGACCGCAGGACTGCATTGAGCATTTCAGGGATAAATACAAGAGAAGCAGAGAGCTACTGTGCGCGCGGCTCGACCGGCTCGGCAGTGTTTTTTCGTACAGGCGCCCTGCGGGAACCTATATGATGCTCCCCAGAATCCGAATCAAAGAGGGGGCCGACTCGGCTGCGTTTTGCCGCAAGTTGCTAACCGAGGCGCGTGTCTCTTTTTCCCCGGGTGTGGAATTCGGGCCAAACGGTGAGGGCCACGTGAGGATCTCCTTCTGCGTTCCGGAAGACGAAATCAACCGTGCCTTTGACCGGCTCGAGAAACACTTCAAGGTTTGATTCCCCCGTCTTTTCTGCGGGCGAGAAATCCCCTCGTGACCGAGAACAAATATTTTCCGCTCAAGTGGCCGGAAAAATGAATCAGCCTAGGATTACTACCGATCACATCACCCAGGAGTAACCCATCTTCACAAAGAAAGTACGGTCCTTCTGCGTCAAGCCGAATTCCTGATTGCCGAGATAGTTATCGCTGTAGCCGAGGAAAAGCACTGTCCTCGGATTAAGCTTGTACGAGAAAAGAAGCTGGCTGAAAAGGTTCCTCTGTTCCTGATCGATATCGTATGTGTAATTCTCGACGTTGTAGCGGTAATCGACATACTGAAGAATGGCGCGGAAAAATGTTCTTCTGTTTAATTGATAGATCGCAGTCGCCTGGCCGATGTGCGCCGTGTAGAGATGCCCGCCGCCCGAAGACATCCTTTCAAATGTGTGGTTATAGCTAAATTTCATATGCCGACCGGCGTTGACCGAGAGGGATGGACTCAAAAGAATTCTGCTCCCGGAGCGCGTGTTGGCGTAGTCAATTCGGTCTCCGATCCTGCTAAAGAGTTGAAACTCCAATCCGGCCTTGGGGGCCATCATGCCGTTGAAGATAACTTCCGTCAGGTCAAATTCTTCGCCGTTATATGCCTCGCACCATTTGCTCGCGCGCGCTTGGAGGTAAGACTGCATCATGCCGATGTAGTTGAGCCACACCGAAACATTTTTAATAAGGAGATTGCCGTCCTGGTCCTCGAGGTAATTCAGGTCGTTACCAACCGCGACTTCCGACCACCATTTGCCGGGTGCAGCGATCCAAAGGTAGTTCAGGCCGCCCTCGACATTGCGGTATCCAACCTGCGGCATGTATCCCAGGTCGGCGCGGAAGTCCGGGCCGATCTCTTCGAAATTCGCCCACCAGCTTAGGCTGCGGGTTGAGTGATCGTATTTTATTGAAAGCGCATAATCTCCGAAGTCGTCCATCGGTTGATTGAAATCCTCGCTCACGGCCGCCGGATACCCTGTTGTGGAGCCAAGTGCCTGAAACGATATCCGGTCGGTATTTGTGACTCTCAGAATCCCGTCCACTCCGAGCACGCGGTTGTGATACTCCTCGCCTTCCCGATCCGTCAGTAGCGCACCGACGGTGTATCTGCTGCCGATGTCCCGTTTGTATCTGAATACTGCCGCCTTGGAGTTCATCGACAGCGATGTTGCTTGCGAACTCTGGCTGCCCGGGAATATCAGGTTGGTCAGATCGTCTTTGACTAAGTAGGCTCCGACTGTGTTGCTCCCCTCTTTTCCCGTGAGCTTGATACCCCAAACGGGATCGCGTAGCGTGCGCGTATAGACAACGTTAAGCTTCGAGCGAAAGAAGTCGACGCCCTCGATGAAGAACGGCCGCTTCTCCGGGTACCAGAGCGCGAACGGCTCATTGATATCTAGTTGTCTCGAATCGGCCTCGACCTGGGAAAAG
>DATKUA010000175.1:0-6672 GCA_035530855.1 Acidobacteriota bacterium
ACGGGGGCCATAAATGACCCCCCTACAGTGCCGTGCCAGATCATGCCGATTGATGTCGGCGCGGCGGATGGCTCCGTCACAGCCACGCCGGGTCGGTAAAATCCCGCTTCAAACGGGGCGTGATCAACGCCGCAGTGTCAACCGGACTTCTTCGCGAGCCTCTCCCTAACCGCCTCGCTGCGGAGCTCGCGCATGACGTCCGAGGCGATCCAGCGCGCGGCTTTTGAGTCGATCCGGGCGATCTCCTCGGCGACTGCGATCGCCTTGAGGTTGAGCGCCGCGTTGCGCTTGCCGATCTGGCGCAGCGCCCAGCTGACCGCCTTCTTCACGCCGTTGCGCCCATCGACCGCCTGCGCCTTGATCGGTTCGAAGAACAGCTCGATCTGGGGGTTGGTAAGGTCCTTCGCAGTCCAAGCCAGGCGGGCCATCAGCGCGAACCCGGCGCGCTTGACGAACTCCTCCTTGCGCTTGCTCCACTCAAAGCACTTGCGGATCGCAAAGGGCGTCTTGTCGAAGAGATTCATGCAGGTCTGGTCGCAGACCTCCCAGTCGCTGAATCCCGCCGCCCAGCGCTCGATCAGTCGTTCGTCCATCTTCAGCGGATCGGCGACGAGGCCCGCCAGGATGCGCGCCTCGCGGCTGCCCTCGTCCCAGAGCTGCAGCGCGAGGCCGTGATTGTGGCCGATCTGCTTTCCCAGCCTGCGCAGCTCGGGCACTTTGACGCCGTAAGCCCTCGATGTGTCGATGCCGAAGCGTGACATGCCTCCGGCGGCTTCCGGATCACCCAATTGCTTGAACCGGGCTAAAATCTCCTCGAATGTCATCTCTTCCACGAGCTTTTCAGCTTCGCCAGCAGCGCTTGGTCGGCGGGCAAGAATTCCAGCGAATCGAGTTCGCCGGGCGGCACCCAGCATATCTCCTCGTGGTGCAGGGGCTTCGGCGTCCCAGTCGCCACCTCGGTATGGAAGAAGAGCAGCAGCACGTCGGCGAAATCGTAGCGATGGAAGACGACTTCGTAGGGCGCGCCGACCTCCGTCTCGATCCCCAACTCCTCGCGCAGCTCGCGGCGCAATGCCGCGCGCGGGTCCTCGCCCCGCTCCACCGCGCCGCCGGGGAATTCCCACAAGCCGGGCTGCCTGCCGCCGGGCGGCCGCCTGCAGGCCAGCAGCCGCCCGTTGCGCTCGATCAACGCCGCGGTGACGACCAGCAGCCTGCGATTCTCTTCCACTCCGCTACCCTAAGTGTCCGCGGCCGGCTCGCCGAAGACTTCCTCGTAGCGCTCGCCGAAGCAGTCCTTGCCGCAGGCCATCAGCATCGCCAACGGCATCCGCCCCGCCGCCAGCATGACCATGCGCGCGGCGACCGCGCGGATGTCCCACTGAGCGTGCTGGTCCAGGCGCAGGCGGGCGAGATGGTAGAGCTCACGCAGGTTGCAGCTGAACAGCACCCGCCGCCGGTGGGAGTTGGTCATCGCGTAGGCGGCGGCCTCCGGTACTTTCGAGCTCAATTCCTCGTGGAGTTCCTCGGCGCGGGCCGTCGCCTCGAGCAGTCTGGCCTCGAGCCCGGCCTCGACGATCAACGGCGGCACGGTGATTCCCAAATTTAACTGGTACGGCTGGACGATCTGTGTCGACATCCGGTGGCGCTTGAGCTGGGCGTAGCAGCTCGCACTGATGATCAGCTCGTAGCTGAGCCTGACCTCCTCGAAGGCGCGCGGGACGGGATCCCAACTGCGCAGGCGCCGAAGCCCGGCCCGGATCAGCTCGGCCAGGGCCGCTTCGCTCATCTCCGCGGCGGCAGCGCGGCAGCTTTCATAGCCTTCACCTCCCGCGGAGAACAGCAGTGCCGCCGCCAGGCGCTCGTCGCCGTCGTCGGGACAGGAGAGCAGGCGGACGGTTTCTGCGTCTGCTCCAGCATCATCAACGGAGAGGTGCTTGCCTGCGAGGCGCCGCAATTCGGCACCGGCCTCGACCAGGTGCCGCGCGCCGCGGGTGTACTTGATCAGCGAGGGGGCGATGCCGCGCACAGCCTCCTCGAGCCTGCCCGCGAATTCCCGCAACTCCGCCAGCGGGTGGGCGGCGAGGCGGCTGATAATCAGCTCGACGTTGCGGGCGTTGGCGGTCATGCCGAGCTGGCCCGGAGTGGCCAGCAGCAGAGCGTAGCGCGCGTCCTCCTTGGCCATGCCCTCCAGCAGCAGCATGCCCCGTTTCTTCCCGGCTTTATTGGGAAATTTCAGCCTCGCATGTTCCAAAAGGCGCTCGTGCAGAAAGCTGTAGTCGGCGAACTGCGCCCGCATCGTCCCGGCGAAGCGCGCGCCAAGACCGGCCTCCTCGACCTCCGGCGGCACGAAGCTCTCGTTGTCGAGCGTGATGTAGCGCTGGCTCTTCTCGGTGAAGGAGCAGAGACGGTGGTGCTCCACCGCCTCCATCGCCAGGCGGCTGAGCCCGAGGATGTCGAAGTTGAAGACGGCGTGCTCGGCCACCGAGCTGTGGCCGAGGCCGAAGATGATGCTTTCGTTGCTCCGGCGCGCCGCCTCGACCTCGCGCCGCGACCGCTCGCGCAACTCCGGCACGGGTTCCGGATCGCGGCTGATGCGCGCGTAGGCGGCGCTCAGCGTCTCCGGCGACCAGACCGTGCGATCGAGGAATTCCGCCAGGCTCTCCCGCAATTCCTGATCGCCCGTTGCCGCCGCCCGCTCCAGCAGGGCTTGCGCTTCGGCCAGTGTCGCGCGGTCGATATTCAAGCCGGCAAGCAAAACTTCCATTTTCATCGAAATAACTCTTGAACGAGGCAGGTGGCTAGGATAGAGTGGAAGTTCATCCATTGCAAGGATCCGAGACCACAACTGATTGTGGTTCGCCTCCTCTTGGGGGTTTAGTATGATCAAAAACTGCGGGACAACTTTCGCCTCGAAACAAGCCGAACGCTTGGAAAACTGCGCCGTTACGGGCGCGGGCGTCTCGCTTTTTAGTCAATCTAAATCGCCGCTGGTTAGCATCTTCACCACAACATCTCGTATCGTTAACAAAATATTTACAAAATATTGTGGTTTGTCCTTGACAACGGTGCATAGTCTTCCATATAATACTATTCAGCCGCTGGAAAGCGATTCAGATAAACAACTAGGGAGTCAAGTCTCCCCTTATCAATTAGTTAGGGGGGTTTTTGCTTTCGGCTTCACCAATGAATCGACTTTTCCCGCGTGTGACAAAGAGGCTTGGAATATCGAATGTAGGGACTGGGGGTTATAATCAAATGCGTTCCGCTAAAACGATAGTTTCAAGAATCCCACACAATTTGAAACTTAAGATAAGATCAGATATTTCCCCGCCAATAATAATAAACCACTCGCGTGCCCATTGTCCTGTTAGTTAGAACCAGAAACATTCCTTTGTAGGGAGAGCAAATGGCAACCGAGGAGAAATCGCTTTCAAATCAACTTTCGATGATCGAGCAGGAAAAGGAAAAGCACAGCGAGACCGGGAAAAACCAGAAGGACAAGGGCAGCAAGGGATTAAAATTCCACCGACGCCATACCAAGGAAGGCGTCTCCCCCTTCGATCAGGTGGAATGGACCCGCAGCGATGCCGAGATCAAGACCGACACCGGCTCGGAGGTCTTCAAGCAGACCGACATCGAAGTGCCGCGCACCTGGTCGCAGACGGCGTTGAACATCGTCGCCTCCAAATACTTCCACGGCCAGGTGGGCACGCCCGGGCGCGAGACCTCCATCCGCCAGCTGATCGCCCGCGTCGCCGACACGATAACTGCCTGGGGCACGAAGGACGGCTACTTCCGCGGCAAGGAGAACGCCGAGATCTTCCACGATGAACTCGTCCACCTGCTGCTGACGCAGAAGGCCGCGTTCAATTCGCCCGTCTGGTTCAACTGCGGCATCGAGGAGACGCCCCAGTGCAGCGCCTGCTTCATCAACTCCGTCGAGGACTCGATGACAAGCATCCTCGATCTCGCCAAGACCGAGGGCATGCTGTTCAAATACGGCTCGGGCACCGGCTCCAACCTCTCCTCGCTGCGCTCGTCCAGGGAGCGGCTCAGCACCGGCGGCACCGCCAGCGGCCCGGTCAGCTTCATGCGCGGCTACGACGCCTTCGCCGGGGTGATCAAGAGCGGCGGCAAGACGCGCCGCGCCGCCAAGATGGTGATCCTCAACATCGACCACCCCGACATCGAGGAGTTCATCACCTGCAAGGTGCTGGAGGAGAAGAAGGCCTGGGCGTTGATCGACGCCGGCTACGACTCCTCCTTCGACGGCGACGCCTACAGCTCGGTCTTCTTCCAGAACGCCAACCACACGGTGCGCGTGCCCGACAGCTACATGCGCGCGGTCGAGGAGGACCGCAAGTGGCAGACGCGCGCGGTGACCTCCGGCGACGTGATGGGCGAGTACAAGGCGCGCAACCTGATGAAGCTGATCTCCCAGACCGCCTGGGAATGCGGCGATCCCGGCATCCAGTTCGACACGACGATCAACGACTGGCACACCTGCAAGGCGAGCGGCCGCATCAACGCCTCCAACCCCTGCAGCGAGTACATGTTCCTCGACAATAGCGCCTGCAACCTCGCCTCGCTCAACCTGGTGAAGTTCCTCGACGGCGACGACAACTTCGATGTCGAGGCCTTCCGCTACGCCGTCGACATCCTCACCACGGCGATGGAAATCATCGTCGACAACGCCTCCTATCCCCGCGAGATGATCGCCGAGAACAGCCACCTCTACCGCCCGCTCGGCCTCGGCTACGCCAACCTCGGCTCCCTGCTGATGTTCAACGGCATGCCTTACGACTCCGACGAGGGCCGCTCCTACGCCGCCGCGATCACCTCGATCATGACCGGTCAGGCCTACCTCAGCAGCGCTAAGATCGCCTCCGAGCAGGGGCCCTTTCCGCGCTACGACATCAACCGCGAGTCGATGCTGGGGGTGATCCGCAAGCACCGCGACGCGGTCAGCAGCATCGACCCCGACACGACGCCCGACTACATGCTCCACGCCGCGCAACTCGTCTGGCAGAAGGCGTTGGAGGTGGGCAAGGAGCACGGCTTCCGCAATGCGCAGTCGACCGTGCTCGCCCCCACGGGCACCATCGGCCTGATGATGGACTGCGACACCACGGGCATCGAACCCGAGCTGGCGTTGGTCAAGTTCAAGCGTCTGTCGGGCGGCGGCACGATCAAGTTCGTCAACAACACCGTGCCTCACGCCCTGCGGCGGCTGGGCTACGACGACGACCAGGTGAAGGAAATCGTCGCCTACATCGAGGACAAGAGCACGATCGAGGGTGCCCCGTATCTCCGCGCCGAGCACCTGCCGGTCTTCGACTGCGCCTTCACCAGCGTCAACGGCTCCCGCTCGATCCACCCCATGGGCCACGTGCGGATGATGGCCGCCGCCCAGCCCTTCCTCTCCGGCGCGATCTCCAAGACCGTCAACTTGCCGAAGGAGATCACGCCCGAGGAGATCGAAGAGATCTACATGGAGGCGTGGCGCCTGCGTCTCAAGGCCGTAGCGGTCTACCGCGACGGCTGCAAGCGCACCCAGCCGCTCAACGCCGGTAAGGAAAATAAGGCCGCGGTGGAGGACTACCGCTCCGTGCGCCACCGCCTGCCGGTCGAGCGCCAGGCGGTCACCCACAAGTTCGAGATCGGCGGCCACGAGGGCTACATCACCGTCGGCACCTACGAGGACGGCAACCCCGGCGAAATCTTCCTGGTGATGGCCAAGGAGGGCTCGGCGGTCAGCGGCCTGATGGACAGCTTCGCCACCGGCATCTCTATCGCCCTGCAGTACGGCGTGCCGTTGAAAGTGCTGGTCAACAAGTTCATCCACACCCGCTTCGAGCCGTCGGGCTGGACCAAGAACCGCCAGATCCCGCACGCCAAGAGCGTGATGGACTACATCTTCCGCTGGCTGTCGTCGAAGTTCCTCACTCTCGAGGAGCAGGCGGAGGTCGGAGTGATTAACTACGTCGCCTCCGACGACGGGCTCAGCGTGCCCGACGACTCGGTCGAGATCAGCCTCGTGAAAAACGACGACGGCAACGGCCACGCCTTCATCAACCAGGAGGACGCGCCGCCCTGCTCGATCTGCGGCATGATCATGGTGCGCAACGGCACCTGCTACAAGTGCATGAACTGCGGCACGACAGAGGGCTGCAGCTAGCTGAATCCGTTTAATGGTACCTCCATGCAAGGGCGGCAATTCGCCGCCCTTCGCGCGTACCGGCGAACCCGGATCGGCAAATCCCTTCAGGGTAATGCGGGGTGGTGCAGATCGCGCGCTGCGCGATCGGGCGGAATAAAATCCGCCCCTACTATCCAGTGGCGATGCATTCGCCAAACAATTGTAGGGGGGTGCTTTAGCGCCCCCGGCATTTTTTATCGAGCTATGCGCGATCGGGCGGAATAAAATCCGCCCCTACTATCCAGTGGCGATGCATTCGCCAAATAATTGTAGGGGGGTGCTTTAGCGCCCCCGGCATTTGTTATCGCGCTATGTGCGAACGGGCGGAATAAAATCCGCCCCTACTATCCAGTGGCGATGCCTTCGCCAAACAATTGTAGGGGGGTGCTTTAGCGCCCCCGTCTTCTGTCATCGCGCGGGGCGCGATCGAGCGGATTGCCTCCGCCGCGGCGGACATTGGTACAAAGGGGTCA
>DATKUA010000176.1:0-2551 GCA_035530855.1 Acidobacteriota bacterium
AGAATGGCGAGTCAGGGGGCAATACACGGAGATCCTGGACACCGTGGTCGGATTTGTTCCTGTTCCCGGCGATTTCAACGGCGACAGCAAAGCCGAGGTGGTCTTCTACCGACCCAACAACGGCGGTTGGTACTTCTTCGATGGCTCGTTAATCGAATACGGCGGGTCGAAGGACCTGCCACTCGTGCGGGGGCAATGAGCCCTCAGGGCTTGTAAAGCCTTGGAGTGGAGCGGATTCCACGAATCGAAGATAAATTAAAGTAACCGACGGCAACAGGAGAGCCGGCGCGCCGGCTCTCCTGTTGCCTGAGCGCGAGTCATACCCGCCCCGGAATCCTCAAGATATCCATCGATATATCTCTGCCTGGCCCCCGAGCAAGCCTCGCTGTATGTGAAATCCGCTGCGCGACGTGAGCCCTCACTGAACGCAGCCGGTTGGAGCATCAGCAGGCGTAAAGGGCTTTTGGTTGCTCGGTCTTCCTGAGAGAGCCGTTGATCGGCACGACAATTGGAGCGCGCCGGCTCACCTTTGTGAAGAGATAAATACTCGTCAGATCGAGACCTCGCCGTACCTGTCCCCGGATGGAAGGTACTTCTTTTTTCAGAGCTCACCTTTTCCGTTCGAGATGTATGAGGACAGAGAGGTGGCGTTAACGTATTCGGATCTTGAAAACCGGTTTCACAATCCAGGCAACGGCAACATGGATATTTACTGGGTAGATGCTGAATTTATCAATAGACTAAGGCCCAAGAATCCCGACTGAGTCACGGCACAGAGCTCAGTCGGTCCCGATCACCAGCCTGCCGCGCTCCTTGAACCACTGCTCCACCTGGGCTTCGGAGAGCACCTCGCTGTAGAGTTCGCGCAGTTGCCGGTTCTCCCGGGCGTCGAGGGTGCCGTCACCCGCCATCTTCGCGAAGTCCTCGTAGTAGTACTTGTAGGCGAGGCGGCCGAAGCTGGTTTCCTTCGCGGCGGCTGAAAATGCCATCAGTTTCCTGATCAGGAAATCCCTGTCGGCAGCCGTGGCGCCGCCCTCGAAGCCGGTGATCCTGCCCTCCCAGATGCTCCCGTCCTCCGTCGGCTCGGGCTCGTCGACAAAATGAAAGAGCAGCTCGGTCAATTCCTGTTGATGGATGACAACCAGGTAAACGATCAGCAGAATCACCGGAATCGCGATCAGGAGCCACTTTCTCATCGCAGACTCTCCGCGCTGTGAACGAATCGTCAGCCCGGATGATACCACTCTTATTACTCGCTAACGCATGCGGATGTGAAGACTCGAGTGGAACAGTGCAGAGGCACTCCACCAATTCAATTCGTTTGCGGCGATCTCACCTACAGATGTCAGAGACTGCTAACCGCGTGCCCCTTAAAACTCGTGAGTTTCGGCACAGGCAAATTAACCGAGTAAAATTTCAGCTAGTAAGTCAATAAAAAATGAACTTTCAAGGCCGGGCAACGTCACTTCTTGCAGGGGAGAATAATTTCACACTTCGTGGAGGGGGCTGAATGAGAAACGTTCTGCTCAAGGAACTGCAAATCAATCTGTACAGCGGCAAGATGCTCACCACGTTTCTCCTTTTGGTTGCTGTCTTCCTGATCAGCCTGGGGATGATGTTCCAGGAGTATCAGCAGCGGACCGAGCATTACAATCTGAGCATTTCCGGCGGGGGCAGGGACTGGCTGATCGAGACAGTATGGTCGTGGGAAATGCCCGACGGTGGAGTAAATTCCGAGGGGATCGGAACATTCCCGATTGGCAAAGTGAAACGGCCGCAACCGCTGAGCTATTTTGCCAGGGGCGTCGATCTGGAGTTCAGCAGGCCGGTCGAATATTTCACCCATTTTGACCATGCAAAAATCCATGTCTATCCCAACCATGAGCAGAATCTTTTCAAACTGGTGTTCGACCCGCCGGATCTGTTGGCTGCCGTCACGATCCTCTTGAGCCTGCTCGCACTCCTCTTTTCCCACGGGCTTTTTTCGCGTGAAAAGGAAGAGGGAACGCTCAAGCAGATGCTGGCCGCAGGCGCCTCCAGGGCATCGATCTTCGGGGGCAAGTTTATAGGAGGGTTCCTCAGCCTCTGGCTGTGTTTCACGGGCGCTTTCCTGGTCTACGCGCTGGCCCTTGGTTTTATCGAAGCCCAAATCATGAGCGGAGAGCCGGCAGCACGGGTGGCATCGATTTACGCGGCCTGCACACTTTTCGCTCTTGTTTTCTATTCGCTGGGAGCGCTGATATCCGCGTTCTCGAAATCGTCGTCGACATCAACAGTGCTTTCCTTTTTCCTCTGGCTATTGCTGATATTCATAGTACCCGGCACCTCCTCGATGTTTGCGCAGCAATTCGCTCCGGTGCCGAGCCGCCAGGAAGTTGAGCGGTCGAAACTGGATGTATTCCAAGAAGTACAGGAGGAATACGCCGCGGATCATCCCGCTGAGAGGCCGGCCTACCGTGACGGCGTTGAGATGTTCGGCGCGACGCTTGAGACAGTAAACGAGGAGCACCAGCGCATTGAAGAGGAGTATGAGCGCCTGCAGCAGAACCAA
>DATKUA010000177.1:0-2289 GCA_035530855.1 Acidobacteriota bacterium
AATAACTTGGCGTGGTGCTTGGATGTCTTCGATCCCTTCGGTTTGGCCAGGGTATAGATCAGGGTCATAGTATCTACCGCTTCCGCGGCACCCGGGGCGGTTGCGGCCGGCGTCGGGAGCAAAACCGGCGTCGGGAACGACGACCAGTATTGAATGCTCTTCGCCCGGGTGATCCTCTTGGTTTTAAACTTGAACGAATCGCCTTCGCCGGAGGGCGTCGCCGTGAGGGTGTAGAGCTGGTAGCCGGTGATATCGCTGTAATCCTTGCTCTCGGCATACTCCACGAACTTCAGCATGGTCATCACTGCCGGCAACATCCATTTGCTCCCGTCCCACAGCATCTCGTACGGCCGGAAATGCCGGTAATCGCCGCCGTTCGGGAGACCGATTTTCACCGGAGCGGGAGTGCGCAGCGTGCCGTCGGCGTTGAGCTCAAAACAGTAGGCCTTGCAGGAGCGGCTGCCGTTGAAGGTATCCGTGGTCTCGTAGACTCCGAGTCCGACGATGATGCCGACGGTGAGCTCCCTCCGCCCTGCGCTCAGCCAAACCTCATTGAAATAAGAATCCGCCGGCGGAGTAAACTCTGCGACCACTCGCGGATCGCCGATCCGCTTGCCCGAACCGTCCAGCGACAAAGTCACTATCTGGATAAGCCCGCTGGAGCCCTCCGGGCGGACAGCCAGAATAATCAAGGCGCTGCCGATGAACGGGGCGTTCCCCGAGAACCAGAAGCCGGCGGCGTCGCGCACCTTGCCGCCGCCCGCATCGTAGATCACGGTCGATTTGCGCGCTCTGTCCTTCGCCGTCAGCTTGAATGATCGAACGGAGTCGAGATCGTGCCACTCGTCGTAGTCCTCCACGATCATCAGGCTGTAGCCGTCGTCGACTCTGACCCAGGCCAACGGCTCGATAAACTGGCCGGTGAAGCCCTTGGTCTTGATCTGCTTGATCTTGAATTCCCCCACCGAAGACCCGTCCTCGTCCCAGGCCGGAATGGAGAAGGTAAACAAGGCCATCAAGAAACAAAGTGCCAAGCAAATAACCATCTTGCGCATAGCAATCCCCCTTTGAAGCAACCGGATCTTCAATTGGCTTGCCGACAAATTACACTAAGCTCGGTCTGCATGCAAAGAGATACAAGCTGCGCCGCAGATTTCTCTGTAACTTCGGCCACAGTTGATGTTGAAATCAACCTGCACCCGACGAAGAGCTCTTCTCTCCGGAGCAGGATCAATAGAGCCTGATTACTTTCATTTGTCTCTGGGGGATTGTGGATCAGGCTTAATCGTCACCTGTCATTCTAGATTCCGTAACGCTTCATCCGCCTGAAGAGCGTCGTGCGGCTGATGCCGAGTTTCTCGGCGGCCTTTGTTTTGCTGCCGCCGGTCGCCTCGAGGGCCTCGACGATCGCCCTCCTCTCGACCGCGGCCCGGCTCAGCGACACCCTGTCGGGCAGCGATCCCGAGCCGGACTTTACTGCGATCACCGTCTCGCCGCGCACCTTGGCGGGCAGGTACTCGGTCCCCACGGGCGACCTGTCGGCCATCACCAGCGCTCCGTTGACCGCGTTCTCCAGCTCGCGCACGTTGCCGGGCCAGTCGTAGAGCTGCAACGCCTGCAGCGCTTCGGGTGTGAAACCGTATTCGCCCTTGCCGAGGGGAGTTCCCAGCTTGGCGATGAAGTGATCAATCAGCAGCGGGATGTCCTCCGGCCGCTCCCGCAGGGGCGGTATTTTCATCGAAATCACGTTCAGCCTGTAATAGAGGTCGGCTCGGAACGCGCCCTTCTCCGCTGCGCCCTCCAGGTCGGAATTTGTCGCGGCGATCAGGCGAATGTCTACCTTCTGCGGCTTCACCTCACCCACGGGGATGAACTCGCCCGACTGCGCGAAGCGCAGTAGCTTCACCTGCGCGTCCAGCCCCATCTCACCGATCTCGTCGAGGAAGAGCGTGCCGTTGTCGGCCTGCTTCACCAAGCCCGGCTTCGACTGCACCGCCCCCGTGAACGCGCCCCTGCCGTAACCGAACAACTCGCTCTCGATCAGGTTCGCGGGAATCGCGCCGCAGTTGAGCGCAACGAACCGACGCTCTCTCCGCCCGCTGTGCTGATGGATTGCCCGGGCGAAAAGCTCTTTACCCGTGCCGCTCTCGCCCGAGATCAGCACGCTCACATCGGTCGGCGCCACCTTCGTCACCAACTCCAGGAGCTTCTCCATCCCCGCGCTGCGCGTGATGATGCCCTCGATCGAGAACCTCTCAACCAGCTTCGACTCGGCCTCCTCCAGCCGCC
>DATKUA010000178.1:0-22062 GCA_035530855.1 Acidobacteriota bacterium
GTGCAAGGAAGTGGCACTGATTTTGTAGCAAGCATTGCCGGTGTGGCGGAATTGGCAGACGCAAGGGACTTAAAATCCCTTGGCCGCATGGCCGTGGGGGTTCGAATCCCCCCGCCGGCACCAAAATAAAATTCAGCCGCGCAGTCTCTGAAGGGGGAGAGATGAGGATCACATCGCATCCGTTTTTCCAGAAATATCTGCTTCCGGGAGTGATATTCCAGTCGGTGGTGATCGCCGGTGGCTACGGCACGGGCCGCGAGATCGTCGAGTATTTCCTGAGCTTCGGTCCGGGCGGGGGCCTGCTGTCGATGGCCGTCTCTACGGTGATGTGGTCGGTGCTCTGTGCGGCGACTTTCGAGTTCTGCCGCGCCTTCAGGGCCTACGACTACCGGTCGTTTTTCAAGCACCTGCTGGGGCGCGCCTGGTTCCTGTTCGAGATCTGCTACCTCACCTACCTGCTGATCCTGATGGCCGTGATCGCCTCGTCGGCGGGGCACATCCTCGAGGAGACGCTGGGGCTGCATTACTACGTCGGCGTCATCGGCATCCTCCTGGGCACGGGGATCCTCGTGTTCTGGGGCAGCCGCCTGATCGAGGTGACGCTGAGCTACTGGTCGTTCTTTCTCTACGCCATCTTTATCGTCTTCGTCACACTGGCCTTCACGCAATTCGGCGAGAAGATCACCTCGCTGCTGGGGGGCTGGGAGACAAAGGACGGCTGGCTGGTGGGCGGCTTCCAGTACGCGTTCTACAACATGGGCGTGATCCCGGTGGTTTTCTTCGCGACGCGCTACATCGAGAAGCGGAAGCAGGCGGTGTGGGCGGGCGTGCTGGCGGGAGTGATCGGCATTTTCCCGGCCTTCCTGCTGTTTCTCTCGCTGGTGGGGCAGTATCCGGCGGTGCTGGGGGAGGCTGTGCCGACGAACTACATGCTGGGTGTCTTCGGCTCGCCGTGGTTCCAGCTGGCCTACCAGATCATGCTTTTCGGCACCCTGATCGAGAGCAGCAGCGGTTGCATCCACGCGGTTAACGACCGGATCAAGTCGGTGTTCGATCAGAAGGCGCGCGAGATGCCGTCGTGGATACGCCCGGCTGTGGCGACTGCGCTGCTGGCCGCCGGGGCGGTGATCGCGCAGTTCGGGCTGATCGGGCTGATCGCGCAGGGCTACGGCACGATCGCCTGGGGCTTCCTCTTCGTCTTCGTGATTCCCGTGCTGACGCTGGGCGTGTGGAAGGCGCTGCGCAAGGGCCGGCCAAGCCTCTGAGATCTTTTCGCGCCGAAGCATTCCTTGTGGCACGCGGTTTGCACTCTGTCAAGAGGTAATGCATCGGGCGTTTCCTCTTTGAATCGGAAAGCCACTCCTGAATATTCGAGTGCGGAAACGGGATGCTTTGTTACCAGCCGTAGATGATGTACCGCTTCGAGCGCGGAGGCCCTCTTCTCACAACCCTTTCTGAACCAGAGGGTGCCCAGAGTGAGGCAAGTCTCAAGTTGCCGTTAGCGGACCACCAGCCGGACGCTTTCGAGTGATGCCTCCGCGTAACCGGGACCGGGTCAGGCCCAAGCCCGGTCCCCTTTTATATTTCCGCCGCCATAAATCATGGAAATTTCATCGCTGAAAAGAGGGTTGATCCGCCCGCGGCAGGCCGCAGCTTCAGTTCTGATTGAAAGAATTATTTCAAATTGAAATAAAAGCTCAGCTCTTTTCCTTCCGCAAAATGTAGAGGAAGGTTTCGTTGCCAGCCTCGGCGAGGGTAAGGATATCCACCAGGTAGTAGCCGCGTTTGAAATAGGCGGTGAAGACCTCTCTGGTGGCCTCCCGCCAGGCCATCGAAGCGTCGAGGTTGGCTTTTCTGAGCCTGTTCATGCCGGCGGGCACGTCAAGGCTCACGAGGTCGCAATCGATGCCCGTGTCCGGGCGGGAGGGGACAATTATCCCTTTGTTATCAACGGCTTGGAGGGCACATTTGGCGGCCTGCGGATCGGCGGCGGCTCTGCGGGGGTGGCCGTCGATGCAGTCGAGAACGCGCTGGTGGTTGAGGTCCCAGCGCGCGACCAAGCGGTCGGTCGGGAGGCCGGCGTCGAAATTGCCGTTTCTCATTCCGTAGGCGTTGACGATGTACTCGTTGGCGCGCGCCCCGAGGCTGACGATGTTGAAGCGGCTGATGACCGTCTGCAGGGGGTCGAAGGTCCAGCAGCAGAGATCCATCTCCCGCTTGAGGGTCTCTTCCCGCTGCCTCCACTTGAGGCGCTTGCCCAGCCCCATGCCGCGGTAATCGGGCAGGACGGCGAGCATGTGCGACCACTGCATCATCTCGCCGCCTTTTTCCGCGGGGAAACTGTAGACGAAGCCGACCATTGCCCCGGCTTCGTTGAATGCACCTAGAACAACGCCCCCGAGCTTGGAGTGGACGACAATCAGCTCCGGGGCGGTGATATTGAGCGCTTCGAAACCCCAGATTTGTTGTTGCACCTCGATGAGCTTGTCGATCTCGTCGAGTTCTTCGATTCTTCTTATCTCTATTTCCCTGGCCATCATTGCCACCGGAGATCTTTATAAACGTTAATGCCAGCAGGCAGATAAATGATAGCAAGCAACGGCAAGATCAATGAAGCGGAATCAGTGTCGGCCGGCCTGGTCGCCATCATAACAACTTTCCGAGCTCTCTCAACAGCTTGTGCAGCATTTCTTGCGTGTGTGTCGAGAAGATCGCAATTCGCAACGCACCTTCCTCGCCGACACCTGAGTACGATTTAGTATATGCAATTGCTATGCCCCTCTGCATCAGTTCCTGATGAATGCGCTCCATCTCGGCGGCTCGGCCGATCTCGAGGCAGATGATGGGCACCGGCGTGTCGTCGAGCTCGAAGCCCAGCTTGCGCAACTCCCGCTTGACCAGGAGAACGTTGTCCCAGAGCCTGGTTTTGATGCCCGGATCGTTACTGACGAGCTCGAGCGCCTTGGCGGTTGCGGCGGCGGCCGGCACCGGCGGGGGGGTGGCGCCGTTGAAGAGGCGCGAGCGGGCCTTGATCAATGCGATGTAATCCCTGCTGCCGACGATGATGCCGCCGTGGCCGCCGAAGGCCTTGCTGAGGGTGCCGCTGAAGTGGAGGTTGTCGCCCTGGAGGCCGAAGTGTTCGTAAGTGCCGCGGCCGTTGGGGCCGATCACGCCGGTGGCATGGGCGTCGTCGAGGCAGATCGAGGCGCCTTCGTAGGCTGAGAGCACTTCCAGATAGGCGGGAACCGGGGGGATCGCGCCCGAGATGGGGAAGATGCCGTCGCTGATAACCATCGGCCGCTCGCCGGGGCGGAGGTTATCCTCCAGCTTGGCGGCGAGGTCGGCCGGGTCGCAGTGGCGGAAGGGGTAATAACGTTTGGCGCTCTGGCAGACGGCGTCGTAGACGCTGTAGTGGGCCACCTCGTCGACGAAGAGGACGTCGTAGATGTCCCCCAGGCACTGCACGAGGACCGTGTTGCCGCAGTAGCCGGAGACGAAGTAGAAGGCGTCGTCGCAGCCGAAGAACCCGGCGGCGCGCCGCTCGACCTCAAGCAACGGCGGGTTCTCGCCGAATCCCGAGCGCGAGGTGGCGCTGCCGATGCCGTACTTGCGGGTGGCCTCGCAGGCGGCCTCGATCAGTTGCGGGTTGCCGTGGAGGCCGAAATAGCCTGTGCCGACGAAGTAGAAATATTTCTTGCCGTCGATGATTGCCTCGGCGTTGGGCGGGCTTTGCATGATGTGCATACGAGACTCCAGAAAATGCCTACGGATCGAAAGTGCTTGCGCTCCGATCAGATGGTGAACGATTCCAGTCTGCTGAGGAACGCCGGGTCGACATCGGCGCCCAGGCCGGGTGCGTCGGGCAGGACGACCTTCTCGCCGTCGTAGCTGATGCCGCCGGTCACGGGATCTTCGGCGAGCAGGAGGGCGCTGTCGAGATCGCAGAACTTGACGATGCTGCGCGCGGAGGAGAGGTGGGCGCCGGCGGAGAGCCCTAGGCGGCTCTCGAGCATGCAGCCGACCATGCAGGCCTTGCCGCTGCTCTCGGCGACGGCGCAGATGTTGAGCGAATTGCGGATGCCGCCGGCCTTGGAGAGCTTGATGTTGAGGTAGTCGCAGCAGTCCTGGCTGCAGAGCTTGAAGGCGTCGTGGTGGTCCTTGAGCCCGTCGTCGGCCATGATCGGGATGCTGGTGCGGCGCCGCAGGTGAGCCATGTCGATGTAGTTCCAGTTGACGACCGGCTGCTCGCAGTACTGGATGCCCATCGGCTCGAGGGCGTTGAGCACCTCCAGCGCGGTGTTGAAGTCCCAGCCCTGGTTGGCGTCGATGCGGATCGGCACGGCGTCGCCGATGGCCTTGCGAATGGCGGTGATGCGGGCGATGTCGTCGGCGGCGGTGGTGCCGAGCTTGACCTTGATCGCCTTGAAGCCCTGGGCGACGATCTCCTTCGCCCTGCCGGCCATGTATTCGGGATCGTTGATGCCGATGGTCAGGTCGGTGACCAGCTCGCGCTTCTCGCCGCCGAGAAGCGCGTAGAGCGGCAGCCCGGCGGCCTTGCCGAGGATGTCGTAGAGGGCCATGTCGAAGGCGGAGCGGATGGTGGGATTGTTGTCGAGGTAGCCTTCGATGTCGGCGATGCGCGCCTCGATCGCCAGCGGATTCTTGCCCTTGAGCAGGAGGGCGAGGTCGCGGGCGGCGGCGAGGCTGATCGCCTGCGTCTCACCGCAGATGCGCCAGAA
This sequence comes from Acidobacteriota bacterium, assembly GCA_035530855.1. Taxonomy (GTDB): domain Bacteria; phylum Acidobacteriota; class DATKUA01; order DATKUA01; family DATKUA01; genus DATKUA01. Next base: position 4,740 of record DATKUA010000178.1, read on the forward strand.
GGGGCTGGCCTCACCCATGCCGTAGAGCCCCTCGTCGGTCTCGATCTTGAGGTAGAGGTTCTGCGCGTTGGTGATCTCCATGATGGCGATTCTGAACGACTCGCGCAGAGGTATGTCGGCCTTGTAGACCGTTATATTAGAAATCTTCATGGCTTTCTCCGGCTGTTATAGATTCCACACAGTGTATTAATATCAAATTATCGAGCCTTCCGCCCGCCTGCAAGCAGTCCGCCCGCATGTAGGTATATGCAAATCCGCAGCCAATCCCGGCAATTTTCACGGGCAAATTACGGGAACGCTATTTGCATTCCTTTATTCAGAAGCAGTTTGAGTTTCAGGCAGACAAATCGAAGGAGGAGGAAATGAAGAAGACGTTGGCAATGCTGTTGCTGCTGGGAGTTGCGGCGGTGGCTTTTGCCCAGGAGGAGGCCGACTTTCCGCCGGTCACGTCCCTGGAGGAGTTAAAGAAGATCGCGGAGGAGACCGCTGCGGGGATCGAGGGCAGAGTCGGCGTGTATGTGCTGCACGTCGAGTCGGGGGAGGAGTTCGGCATCGCCGAGTCGGAGTATTTCGGTTTGGCGAGCGTGTTCAAGGTGCCGTTGCTGGTGACGCTGTTCAAGGCGATCGACGAGGGCTACTACTCGCTCGACGACCGCCTGGTACTGACCGAGCGGATGAAGACCTACGGCAGCGGCCTGCTGGGGGCGATGAAGGCGGGCCTGAACCCGTCGATCAACGACGTGCAGTTGCTGATGATGGCCGTGAGCGACAACACGGCCACCGACATCCTCTTCGACCTGGTCGGTCCGGAGCGGATCGCGGCCTACATGGCGGAGTTGGGGCTGACGAAGACGGTCGTCGACCTCGACACCCGCAAGCTGATTCTCGGCTACCTGGGTCTGGACATGGACAGTGAGTTGACGCGGGAGGAGCTGGGCCGTGTGCCGGAAGAGTACTGGATGGGGGCGGAGCGCCAGGAGCGGATGAAGCAGTTCGACTCCGAGCTGCACGACGTCTCCACGCCGTACGAGATCGGGCAGATCTGGGCGAAGATGGTAAGGGGCGAGATCGTCGACCGGGAGACGAGCGACACGGTCATGGCCACCTGCCGCCACCACACCGGCGCCCGCCTGATCACGCGCTACATGCCCTTCGGCGTCAGCGTGGCGCGCAAGGGCGGCAGCCTGGGCCGCGACGGGCGCGACACCGTGCTCAACGACTCCGGGATCATCTTCATGCCCGACAAAGCCGGCCACGTGGTCGTCTGCGTTTTCGGCAACGATCTGTTCTCGGAGGGCTGGAAGTTCGAGGTCGCCGCGGGCAAGATCTCGCGCGCGGCTTACGACTACTTCCACGGGAAATACAAGCAGGACGACTGAGCGGCATACCAAAAAAATCCCCGGCTGCAATAATCACGGGCCCTGCGCAAGCGGGGTCCGTTTTTTTGGGCTGACAGGCGAGGGGAGGAATCAGTTCCTCAATTCGATGGGGGATGGCGTCGCGATGGTCGCGGGCTGTGGATTGTTCAACCCCTCCAGGGTTGTTCAGAGGGTGTGGGGCTCTGCACCCGGGGTGGCGCTTCGCTTACCCCGGGCTATGGGCTGTTCAACCCCTTCAGGGTTGTTCTGACGGTGTGGGGGCTATGCACCCGGGGTGGCGCTACGCTTACCCCGGGCTATGGGCTGTTCAACCCCTCCAGGGTTGTTCAGAGGGTGTGGGGCTCTGCACCCGGGGTGGCGCTACGCTTACCCCGGGCTACGAAATGTGTAACCCTTTCAGGGTTGTTGGCGGGTGGGCGAGGTCCAAGGGGTCAGTCCCTGAATTCGCGGGCTGACCCTTTGTGGGGCATCCCGCCGGTGGCGGGAGCGGGGCGCATGAATGCGCCCCCTACAGTGCTTGGCTAATACCCCTGCCGACTAATAGTAGGGGCGCGATTTATCGCGCCCGTTTCATTTGTCGCACGAGGCGCGATGCGGCGGCCCTCCGCCTCAGGCGGACGGCCCCCGTTTTGATTTATCCCGCCTTCGGCGGGAGCGGGGCGCATGAATGCGCCCCCTACGGTGGTTGGCGACTCCCTACCGGTCAGTGGAAAGGGCTGCCCGCCGCGGCGGATTTATCGCGCCCGCAGCATCAGCTGCTCGGGGCGCGCTGCGGCTGATCCCTTTACCTCAATGGCGCGGCACAAGAAAAGAGGGCCGGGGGATTAACCCCGGCCCAACGACGGTAAACGGTTGGTTCAGCCTTGGAAAGTTACGTTAGAACTCGAAGCGTAATCCAATCTGCATCTCACGCATCGCCGCCGCCCCGGCGGGCTCGCCGAAGTTGGAGTAGTCGTAGCGTGAGGTGAACGAAGTGTAGTTGACGGTGTTGGTGAGGTTGAAGCCCTCGAGGAAGGCTTCGAAACGGTAACGGTCGATGACGAACATCTTGCCGAAGCGCAGGTCGAGGCTGTAGTAGTCGTCGCCGCGCATGTCGCCCCTCGAGTGACCGGGAGCGATATCCCAGAAGATGCCGTCGCCGTTGACGTCATCCGCCGCGCGCGCCGTGTACGGGGGCGCGGAGTTGTAGGAGAGCTGTCCCGAGAGGGTGAAGTCGAAGGGCAGTACGACGAAGCCGCTGATCACGAGGCGATGGCGGATGTCGTTGACGCCCGGACCCCAGTCGTTCATCGGGTCGAAGGCGTCGAAGACGGGCGAGGAGTTGGGGTCGCCGGCCATGTTGTCGTAGGAGGAGGCGAGGGTGTAGGCGAGGTTAACGACGCCCTTGGCGAAGCGGTGCTCGAGGCGGGTCATGAGGCCCTTGTACTCGGACTGGCCGATCGAGGCCTGGGCGTACATGTCGGCGTCGTAATCGATCGGGCGCTGGCCGGTGACCGGGTCCCTGGGGTTGCCGTTTGTCAGCAGCCAGAGGTCCTTGGCTTCGTTGTAGGTGAAGTCCATGTGGATGGCGGTGAACGGCGTGAACTGATGCGAGAGGCCGAAGACGATCTGGTCGAGGTGGGGGAGTTGGAGCTCGGAGTCGAGGAAGTCTGCGGCGGTGTCGCCGCCCGGCACGAGGTAGTCGTCCGGATTGGGTCTGTTGGGGTAGATGGGAATGGTGCCGTACTCAGACCAGCCCCAGAGGAAGAGGAAGCCGGTGGTGTTGACGGTGTTGAGGTAGATGAAGGAGGCCTCGTTGGTCGGTATCTGGTCGAAGAAGCGGCCGAAACCGGCGCGGAATGTGGTATTGGAGTTCTCGAAGGGCCGCCAGGTGATGCCGATGCGGGGCTGGAAGTTGTTCTTGTCGGGCTGAATCGGCTCTCCCGAGAGCGTGCCGGCGCCGACCATGTTTTCCCAGAAGCCCTCATAGTCCCAGCGAAGGCCGAGGTTGACGGTCAGCTTGTCGCCGATGTTCCACTGATCCTGAGCGAAGAGGCCGTAGCTGTTCTGCGGGATGTCGAACTCGGTCGTGGTGTTGATCGACTGGCGGTAGAGGTAGGGGTAGGTCGAGAGGTCGTTGGGGTCGAATTCATCATTGGTGCTGAAGTTCCAGGCGCCGTAGGCCCAGTTGGTGGCGTCGGCCCAGGTGCCGGTGCGCGCGAAGTCGAAGCCGAGCTTTACCGTGTGGTCGGTGAGCAGGTAGGTGAAGTTGTCGATTATCTGCGTCTTGGAGGTGTTCTCCTCATAGGGAGTGCCCAAGATGCGTCCCCTGTTGCCGAGGTTGTGCCATTCGGTGATCACGTCGGAGTAGGGTTCGCCCGACCAGTCCTTCTTGGAGTAGGAGAAGCGCAGCTCGTTGAGCATGTTGTCGCTGAGGAAGGACGACCAGTTGCCGTAGGCGGCAAAGGTGTTGTTGGTCGCGTCGTAGCCGGTCTCCTGGAGGTTCCAGCCGCCGACGCCGGCATTGGCCTGCTGCCACATGGAGCCGTTGACGCGGAAGCTGAACATGTTGGCTTCGTTGAACTGGTAATCGATCTTGCCGAAGTAGAAGTGGTTGGTGCTGCCGTTGGCAACGGACGTGCCGGCCTCGCGCGGGGCGGTGATGACAGACGAGGAGTTGTTGTCGGTGCCTTCATAGCTGAAGAAGAAGTGGGCCTGGTCCGTGATGATCGGGCCGCCGAGGGTGGCTCCCAAGACGTAGCGGCTGGTCTCGGGCTTCTCGTCGGCGAAAAAGTCCTTCTCCTTCAGGCTCTGGTTGCGGAAGTACAACGAGGCCGACCCGTGGAAGTCGTTGGTTCCGGAGCGGGTCGCGATGTTGACGATGCCGCCGGTGGCCTGTCCGAATTCGGCGGGCGCCATGTGGGTCATGACGTCGAATTCCTGGATGGTGTCCTGCGAGATGTAGCTGATGTTGCCGCCGACGTAGGCGTCGTCGTTGCTGACACCGTCAAGGATGAAGGTGTTGCTGAATCCGCGCATGCCGTTGACGGTGAGGCCTGAGCCCAGGCCGCCGCCGCGGTTGGAGTTGACGCCGGGCGCCAGCAGCGCGAGGTCCTCGAAGTCCCTGTTCTTGGTCGGGATAGCCTTGATGAACTCTTCGCTGACGACGGTTCCAACGGCGGATTTTGTGGTCTCAACCAGCGGGGTTTCGCCGGTGATGACGATTGTCTGCTCGAAGGCGCCGACCTCGATCTCCATGTTGTAGGAGATCTGCTGACCGATGTTGAGGACGATACCTTCGTAAACTCTTTCCTTATAGCCTTCGCGAGCCAGCTTGACATTGTAATTGCCCGCCGGCAGCGTGAGGAAGACGTAGCGGCCGCGGTCGTCCGAGGTGGCCTTCCATTCAATACCGGTTCCGGTATTGAGTGCTGTCACCGTCACGTCCGGGACTACTTTGCCCTCGGTATCCTTAACGGTTCCTCTGAGCTCAGCCGTCGAACGCTGGGCGAGAAGCGACTGCGCGCTGAATGCCATAAGGAGTACCAGTGTGGCAACTACCAGTATCCTTTTCATATTCTATGCCCCTTGGGAGTGGTTAATGTTTCTCATGGTTAAAGGTTTGAATTAAGTCTTCATGTCATCCGGCACCTCCTTTTTTCCTTCTCCCAACTCTCGACGGCAAGAGGGAACTCGCGTGCCCGCCGGCAACACCGCTCATTCACTGCAACGCGCGGTATGCAGCGAGCCTTATTCCCATTATCGCGGTCGGTGTGAGACGGTTCCCCTCAAACCTGGCTCACACCAAGTCTTTATCGAACCAGTGAGCAAGATGCGTGCCGCACGCGGCACCCGCTTGTCGGCTGGTTCGCATTCGAGCATCTGAAATTTCCCTTTTGATGCATGGCCGGCTGCTGAGGAGCGCCCGGCGCTTGCCTCGACTGCAGTTGACGCTTTGGCAGCAAATATTCCGTAACTAATTGATGATCTTGAGGATGGTTCGGCTCACGGGGTCCGTTCCCGGGACGTCCGGACAGGACCGCGGAAATTACCCGGCGCTTCAGGCATGGCCTCGGAGGGGCGTTTCTGCAAGCGGACCGCTCCGACCGGGAGAAATATTTCTGTAAGCTTGAAATATTCCCAGGTTGTTCGAAAGCCGGTTGTTTCGTCTGTGTCGGCATCGTCTCTGGCTTTATGAAGTGTTTCCAATGCAGGAGCGCGGCGTTATCTGATCCGCCCTGTTTTCAAAATGAAATGGCAACATTCATTTTGAATGCAATCTCCTCCAGATGGTCGTCTTTGACAGCCCCGTTATGCGCGAGACCTCGTCCTCGCTCCCGAGGTGCTCGAGCAGTTGTTCGATGATCTGCTTCTGGATTTTCTTGAACGAGCCGTCGAGGTCGAGTTCGACCTTGACGGTATCGCTTTCGACGTTGTCGTGATGGAATTCGAGGATTTCGGCCATCAGATCGTGGTCGACGAGTGCATCGTCGGTGAGCAGCACCGCCCTTTGGACGGCGTTATAGAGTTCCCTGATATTTCCCGGCCAGCGGTGCTTTCCCATCAGTTCCATGCAGTCTTTGGTGAAGGCCACCGGCTGCCTCTCGTACTTGCGGCAGGTCTGGATGGCGAAGTGCTGCACCAGGAGGGGCATGTCGTCGATGCGGTCGCGCAACGGCGGGATATTGAGGCGGAGAATATTCAGCCGGTAATAGAGGTCCTCGCGAAACTCGCCTTTTTCGACGAGTTCCCGCAGGTCCTTGTTTGTCGCGGCGATGATCCTGACGTCGACCGGTATCAGCTTGTCGTCGCCGATGCGCATCACCTCCTTGTTCTGCAGCACGCGCAGCAGGCTCGACTGCAGCCGGAACGGCATCTCGGCGATCTCATCGAGTAAGATCGTGCCCCGGTGGGCCTGCTCAAAGAGCCCCATCTTGCCGCCGCGCCGGGCGCCGGTGAAGGCGCCGCCGACGTAGCCGAAGAGCTCGCTCTCCAGCAGGCTCTCGGGCAGAGCGGCGCAGTTGATCGCGACGAAGGGTTCAACACGGCGTTTGCTCAGGTTGTGGATACTCTGGGCGAAGAGCTCCTTGCCGGTGCCGGTCTCGGCGGTGATCAGCACAGTGGCGTCGACCCGGCTGTAGCGTCGGGCCGTCTCGACCGAGGCGGCGTAGTCGGGGTGGTTGCCGATCAGGTCGCCGAAGGTGGCGTGGGCTAAGTGGCGCTTGGGATTCATCCGCCGGCGGATCTCGTGCTCTTTCTGCTGGATGGTGCTGATGCGCTGAACCTCCACCAGCGCTCCGAGCTCATCGATGGTCTTGATGCTGACGTTGATCGCCTCGTGCTCCCGGTTGACCAACTGCTCTCCGGGCTCGAGCCGGTTCCAGCTAAGCTCGGGCAGGACTTTGGACATGGGGACGCCGACGGCGAGGTCGGGTCCGAGAAAATCGCGCGCAATTTTGTTGAAGAACAGCACCTTGAATCCCGGGCTGACGTAAATGATTCCCTGCTCGATCTTGTCGACGAGAGTTTCGAGATGCTGCTTGAGCAGCTCGACATGCTTGGCTCTGTTGGAGGCCTCGAGCTTGATCGAGACGAGGTTGGACATCTTGGTCAGGAAAGCGATGTAGATGTCGCGGTTTGCCAGCAGGTGCCCACGCTGCTTTTCGGTGAATGCGACGAGGGCCACATTGCCGACCGCGGCGCCTTCCAGCGTGATCGGGAAGCTGATCTCGGCGAGCTCGCGGCACTGACCCTTGAAGGCGCATTGCGCGCAGAGGGGATCCTTGCGCGGCTCCTCGAGCACGATCGCCTTGCCGGCCCGGAGGATCTGGTCGGAGATGCAGTTCGGCGGGAGTTGCGAATCGAGCTCGGCGGCGTAGCGCCCCGTCCCGGCAACCCTCACGAGGTTCTTGTCGATAACGGTGATCTCCACCTGGGTGACCGCCGCGATCGCCATCACCACTTCCTGGACGAATTTGCGGTTGTCGGAGAGGCTGGAGAAGACGTGCAGCGGGAATGAGCGCACATCGCCCCCACTGCCGGCTGGCGACTCTTGCGATTTCCTGGTTGCTTCTTTCATGGCCGACGCTGGTCAGGACAAAAATTGTTGCGACATCAGGGCACCGAATTGAGGCGTTGGGAGGAAGGCCCCTGCGAACCAGTAATATATTTTCACCATCCTCCTCACTAAATATTATGGCGCTATTAAGCGAATTTATCAATTGCCCTGATTCGGATTGTCATCGCCGGGTCGCGCATCACACTCCGGTATAGGATTTGCACCCCGGTTATACCGCCGGTTCCGGCGACAGCGATTTTACGCGGTTGAGCCGGCGGGAGGGATGGAGAGATGTCCAATATCGTGCTGAGGAGCGCTGCAAAGACCACGGTGGAGCTGGACAGCCGTTCGGTGCTGTATTTCGGAGGCACAAATTATTTCGGTATGAGCTACAACCGCGACGTGATCCTCACCGCGCAGGAGGGCCTGATCAGGTGGGGCATCAGCTCGGCGGGCTCTCGCGAGACCACCGGCAGCGCCGCGCCCCACGTGGCTCTGGAAGAAGCGCTGGCGGGCTTTCTGGAGCGGGAAGAAGTGGTCAGCTACTGCAGCGGCTATTCGATCAACCTCGTTGTGCTGCAAGCGCTGCGAGGAGTGTACGACATCTGCCTTGTCGATGCGGGCGCTCATTGCAGCGTCAAGGATGCCGTCACCGGCTCGGCGATGCCGTCCGTCACCTTCGAGCACCGCTCGGCCGAGGATCTGGCGGCGAAACTGCGCCAGCATTGCGCCTCGGGCGAGAAACCGGTGGTCTGCACCGACGGTGTCTACTCCTCCGGCGCCCTGGCGCCGATGGCCGAGTACCGCGAGGCGGCCCTGAGCTGCGGCGGAGCGGTGATGATGGACGACGCGCACGGAGTCGGCGTCCTGGGCGAGACGGGCAAGGGGACGCTCGAGTATCTGGGTGTGGAAGCGGAGGGAGTATACCAGACCGGCACGCTCAGCAAGGCGTTCGGCTGCTTCGGCGGCTTCGTCGCCGGCGATGCGCCGATCTCGCAGCTCATCCGCAGCGGCAGCCCCGCATATGTCGGCGCGACGCCCCTGCCCCCCGCCTTTGCCGGCGCGGCGATGGCATCCATCGATATCGTCTGCAAAAACCCGGAACTGCGCAGCTCACTGCGGAAAAACACCGCGAGAATGAAGTCCGGCCTCCGCGCTCTCGGCATCGACTTCGAGGACGGGCCCACGCCGATAGCCATTTTTGTCCTGGGCGACAGGAAGTTCAACGAGCGGATTCACCAGCAACTGCTCGAGCGCGACATTCTCGTGCCCTACAATTTTTATCCCGGCGGCCCGGAGGACGGATTCTTCCGCATGGTCGTCACCGCGGCCCACAGCTTCAAGCAGATCGATAGGGTTCTGGATGCACTGGGTGAATTGATCAGCGGCATCTAGCCGGGCCGATGCTGATGATCCTGCCGCTGAAGGCGGCGGCGAAGCGGGCTGCAGGTAGCCAGCAGTTGCGCCTGAGTTCCGCGGAGCGGCCCGAGGGGTTGTTGACCAGCAGCGCTTCAACCTGCGAGCCGATCCTCGAGTAGCCGTGCAGCAGAATCAGGTGGCCGCGGTTGCGGCTGATCTCGCCCGTTGTGCCGAGCTCGTAGGACACCGAAGCGATAACCAGCCTACCCCCGTCGATGAGGGCGGCGATTTGCCCCAGGTCGATCCCTGCGGCGCAGTCCGCGGCGAGCCCGCTGTCGGCCGCCAGGCGCGCGAGCGCGCGGTGGACCCAGCCCGACGGTTTTCCCGCGACGACTTCCTCCTCATGGATGAAGCCGCCGTCGGCCACACCGTCGCCGATCCAGTCCATCATCGACCGGCGAGCGACGCCGAGGGCCTCGACCGCCATCTTGAGGCTGGCGATGCCGCAAGCCTTCCACGACCAGAATTCGTACTCCTGCAGCGTCTCGGCGCCGAACTCTCGCCAACGGGGATCGTCGCGCGCGCTGATCAGGCCGTTGACGATGTCGTGCACCAGCTCGGGGCTGGCGAACTGGCTGTAGTAGGGGATGTCGTAAGGCAGTGTGATCTGCTCGCCCGCAGGGGTGTCGATCCTGGCTTTCATCGCTGTCAATCCGCTCCCTGGTTCCGGCAACCTCGAGTTCGGAAAAAGTGGACAGTCTCCAATTTCCGGCAGGATGGAGAGCTTCGCAAGTGGAAATTGAAAGTGCCGACCTTCTTTATCTGAGGCGGCGGTGCCCAAAGGGGTCAGTCCTAGAATTCTAGGGCTCTGCTGAATAACTTTTGTTTGCAGCACAAATCTATAATCTGGGCGAGAGTAACAGCCTAGAATTCTAGGACTGACCCCTTTGCACGTGGCGGCCCTGAATCCCACCGAGGACCGCCCTACATCGATAGGCAATATCACGCAATGCTTTGTAGGGGGGTGCTTTAGCGCCCCCGTCTTCTGTTATCGCGCCCTGCGCGATCGGGCGGATTAGAGCCCCCGTCTTCTGTTATCGCGCGCTGCGCGATCGGGCGGCATAAAGGCCGCCCCTACAGTTGCTATCGACTTTCCTGCCAAACGAATGTAGGCGTTCCTTCGCGGGTGCGGCGGCCCTGAAGGACCGCCCTACATCGATAGGCAATATCACGCAATGCCTTGTAGGGGGGTCGTGAATTTATCCGCCTATGGCGGAGCGCCCCCGTCTTCTGTTATCGCGCCCGTTTCCCGGCCGGCCTGGGCAGCCTGATCAGCCCGGCGCCGAAGCTGTTGTCCTTGCCCTGCGGGCCGGCGTCGACGGCGTTTTCCTCGATGGCCTTGATGATCTTGGCGGCTTTGAGCCTGGGCAGGGATGATTTGTAGGAGGCGAGCACGCCGGCGACCATCGGCGTGGCGCAGGAGGTGCCGAAGAACTCGGCGCCGCCCCAGGTGCGGGAGATGAGCCGGGAGGCCCCCATGATGTCGGGCTTGATCCGGCCGTCGGCCGTGGGCCCGAAGCTGCTGTAGAATTCGCGCCCCGAGGGGGAGAAGTCGGCGGCGCGCACGGCCCCGACGCTGAATGTGCGGCGGGCGTCGGAGGGCGTCGTCATCGTGGTGGCCGAGTTAACGATCGAGAGGCGGCTCCAGAGATCCATGTTGAGCACGCGGAATCGGACCGGTGTGCCGAGCTGCTTGGCCCTGACTCTGATTGCAGGTCTTTCGATGTTGTGGAAGATAATCTGCTCCCAGCACTGGGTGTGGATCTCGGAGCCGATGTTGTCGACGCGGTCGATGAACTTGAGGCCGTCGTCCCTGATGTTGTAGAGCTCGAGCACGAGGTCGGCGCCCTGGCCCGGCTCCCAGTCGAGGTAGACATTCACCGCGCGACCGCCGAGGTCGAGGATCTCGAGGTACTCCGACTCCTCCTCGCCAAAGGTGGTCCAGTAGCCCTTCTGCCGGTAGAGGCCCGTGTAGGAGCGCGCCTGGTTGTTGCTGCTGCCGATCGGCAGTGTCTTCGAGCTGTAGCCGCCGGCCATGGCGAGCGCGAAGGGGCTGTCGCCGTCGGGGTAGCCGACGAAGCCCATGTTGACGAGGAAGAAGTCGAGCTTCAGTTCCCGCGCCTTGTCGACCGCCCCGGCAAACTGGCCGGTGTAGCCTAGGGAGCGGATGGCGTAGAGCTCGGCCTCGGGGGCGAAGGCGGCCACCATCTCGAGTGTGGAGGTGCCGTGCAGCGAATCGGCCGTGTCGGGGCCGTCCATGCCGTAAGCGTCGGTGTCGACGAAGTTGAAACGCCTGTCCTGCGGCACCGGCGGGACCGCGCCCGCGGCGATCATCTCGTCCAGCCCGCGGAACGCCCGATCGATCACACCGACCCTGATGCCCGCGCCCTTGTAACCCCGTCTCCAGTATTTTTTCAGATTGGTCTTCCGGATCACTTTCCTGAGGTTGGGATCGGCGGCGGCCGGGCGGGCGGCAATCACTCGCGTGCCGAAATCCCTCACGACCAGCGAGTAGTCGCGCGGCAGCTCAACGAAGGTCACGTCGGGGAGGCCCGGGAGTGCGGCCACAACCTCCGGCGAGGCGAAGGCCTCGATGAACCAGGGCTTGATAAGGGTGGGCTCGAAGCCGGGCGAGACGCCGAGGGCGGCGGCGATGCGGGAAGCGGGCGCTCCCGCCCGGGGATAGATGTCGACCTTCAGCATGCCGTCGCGGACCTTCAGCTCGATTCCTTTCAGTGCGAGGCTTGCAGTGAGGGCCGCGATCGACCCGGGATCGCAGGTCCCCAGGGCCATTGCCCGGCGCAGCCCGGCGCCGAGCTTACCGTCTTCGCCAGGGCGGGCGTCGGCGTACTGCGCGGCCGCGAGAAACAACATGGCGGCGAGAATCAAGGGCAGGAATCGTTGCGGCCTCGGGAGCATGCGACACCCCGGCGATGGTTGTGGTGTAGAATTGGAGAGCAAAATCAGTACCGATTGTGTGAAATCCGCCCCGGTGGTGTAATCCGGCATTGGTTTTGCACCAGGTATGTGTTGGTACTCGATCCGTGCCTGGGGCCCGGAAGTCGAGTAAGCTTGTCCAGGAATATTCATAATGGAGAATAGGAGGAGCGAATGATCCCGAAAGCCTTTCGGTTTTTCTCTTTATTAGCGGTTACCTTAATTGCGGCCGTGTTTGTGACCGGTTGCCCGCAGAGCGATCTGCCTGCCGGCAAGTACGCCGAGGCGGCGCGGCAGCTCGAGGAGTTCATAAACGCCGAGTTGGAGAGGGGCCTGGTTACGGGCCTGTCGGTGGCGTTCATTGACGACCAGGAGGTGGTGTGGTCCAAGGGTTTCGGCCTCGCCGACAAGGCGAATCAGACTCCGGCCACCAAGGATACGATCTACCGCGTGGGCTCGATCTCCAAGCTCTTCACCGACATCGGGATCATGCAGCAGGTCGAGGCGGGCAAGATCGATCTCGACGCCGACATCAAGACCTACATCCCCGATTTCCGTATCGGCGATCCGTTCGAGACGGGCACGCCGCCGACGCTGCGGCAGCTGATGACGCACCTCTCGGGCTTCCCGCGCGAATCGCCTGTCGGCAGCTACTTCGACAGCACCTTCCCCTCGCTGGAAGACACCGTGCGCAGCATCTACGACACCGAGCTGGTGCACCCGCCGTTGACGGTGACCAAGTACTCCAACATCGCCGTCACCCTCGTGGGTTACGCGCTGCAGCTGGTTAGCGGGCAGGAATATATCGAGTACCAGCGCGAGCACCTGCTGGGTCCGTTGGGGATGACCAGCAGCGACTTCGTGCTGACTCCCGAGCTCGAGGGGCGCTTGTCGAAGGCCTACATGTGGGTCGCCGACGGGCGCGAGATCGAGGCTCCGTGGTTCGAGCTGGCGACGGTGCCTGCGGGCAACCTCTACTCGACCGTGGGCGACCTGGGTAAGTTCCTGAGCTGCCTCTTTGCGGGCGGCAAGGTCGGCGAGACGCAGATCGTCCAGCCCGAGACGCTCGATCAGATGTTCACCATCCAGTTCACCGGCGAGGGCCAGAGGCGCTACTTCGGCCTCGGCTTCGTCGTGGGCGACTACCGCGGCCACAAGACGGTGGGGCACACCGGCGGCATCTACGGATTCAACACGATCGTCACCGGCCTGCCGGATGAGAAGCTCGGCGTGATCGTGCTGGTCAACGAGGACCTCTGCGGCGGGGCGATGAGCCGGATCCACAACAAGGCTCTCGACCTGTTACTGCAGGCCAAGCTGGGCGAGGAGCCGCCGGCGGAGCCGGAGATCGTCAGCGTGGCAACGGAGGTGCTCGGGAGCTACGTCGGCGAGTTCGAGAGCTCGCGCTACTGGGCGGAGGTGACGCAGGAAGCCGGCGGGCTGAAGCTGAACCTTTCGGGGCAGGTGAGCGATCTGTTGCCGTTGAGCGAGACGGAGTTCCTGGTGGACGGCAAGATGTTCAACCGCGGCCGCCTGGTGTTCGAGGCCGACGAGTCGGGCGCGGTCAACAAGATGATCCTCGGCCGCGGCGAGGAGTTCGCGCGGGTCGATCCGGAGGCAGTGCCGGAGATGCCAGGGCATTGGAACGAGTTCGTCGGCAGCTACGGGCAGGAGTTCATCCCGGTGATCGTCTCGATTCACCACGGCCACCTCTATGCCTTCCTCGAGAACGAGTTCGACTACCGCCTGACGCCGGTCAGCGACACCGTGTTCAACCTGCCGCCGGGGATGTACGAGGGCCAGCAACTGGAGTTCAAGCTGGACGACGACGGCGAGGTCTCGAGCATCGTCATGGCCTACGTGGAGTTCGAACCGATCGTCCGCTGAACTTTCACCCCGGGCGGCGCCACCGCGCCGGTCATTGCGGGGCAGGGAGTAATTGAAGGAATCAGGAGGTTTTGATGAGAGTCAGTTTTAGAAACATGCCGTTGTTCCTGGCAGCAGTTGTCACGGCGGTGCTTCTCACAGGGTGCCCGCAGAGCGTTGAGACCACCGGCTACGAAAATGCGATATCGGAGCTCACGCAATTTATCGAGGCCGAGCTGGAGCACGGCTCGGTCAACGGCGTCTCGGTGGCCTTGGTGGACGACCAGGAGATCGTCTGGTCCGCCGGCTTCGGCCTGGCCGATCTCAAGGCCGGAACCCCCGCCGCCGGAGACTCCATCTACCGCGTCGGCTCGATCTCGAAGCTGTTCACCGACATCGGCATCATGCAGCTGGTCGAGCAGGGCAAGCTGGACCTCGACGCCGACATCACCACCTACATCCCCGAGTTCCACATCGGGCGGCCGTTCGGCGGCGAGAAGCCGACCACCCTGCGGCAGTTGATGTGTCACCTCTCCGGCTTCCCGCGGGAATCGCCGGTGGGGCACTACTTCGACGACACCTTCCCCTCGCTGAGGGAGACGGTGGAGAGCATCTACAACACCGACCTGGTTTATCCGCCCGAGGAGAACATGAAGTACTCGAACATCGCGATCACGATGGTCGGCTACATCCTCGAGCGCGTCTCCGGCGAGCCCTTTGTCGATTACGTGAAGCAGCACCTGCTGGAGCCGATAGGCATGACGAACAGCAATTTCCTGCTGACTGACGAGCTGGCCGGCAAGAAGGCCAAGGGCTACATGTGGGTCGCCGACGGCCGCGAGATCGAGGCCCCGCAGTTCGAGCTGGCGATGGTGCCCGCGGGCAACCTCTACTCCTCGGCTGAGGACATGTCGAAGTTCCTCAACTGCCTCTTCGCCTGGGGCGAGGCGGGCGAGAACCGGATCCTGCAGCGCGAGACGCTGGAGCAGATGTTCGAGCTGCAGTTCCCGGGCAAGGACAAGGACAGCTATTTCGGGCTCGGCTTCGCGGTCGGCGAGTACCGCGGCCACAAGTCGGTCAACCACTCCGGCGCCGTCTACGGCTTCACCTGCAACGTCACCGATCTGCCCGACGACAAGATCGGCGTGGTGGTCTTGACCAACGAGGACATCGCCATGGGGCCGCTCTTCCGCATCCGCAACAAGGCGCTCGACCTGATGCTGGAGACGAAGCTGGGCGAGGCTCAGCCCGAGAAGCCGGCGACGGTCGAGGTGGCGGCGGAAGTGCTCGACAGCTATGTCGGCGAATACGAGTCGCCGCGCCTCTGGGCCGAAGTCGTGCACGAGGGCGATGGGCTTACACTGGTGCTCTCGGGGCAGCCGCTTGAGCTTACCGCCATCAGCGAGACGGAGTTCATCGCCGAGGGCAAGGTGCTCACCGGCGGCCGCCTCACATTCCTGCCCGGCGACGACGGAGCCGCCCCGGGCTTCAGCTTCGGCGGCGACGAGTTCCTGCGAATCGATCCGGCGGCGGTCACCGAGCCCCCAGCTCACTGGACGAATTACGTGGGCAAGTACGGGCAGGAATTCATCCCGCTGATCATCTCGATCAAGCACGGCCATCTCTACGCATTCGTGGAGAACGAATTCGACTACCGCCTGACGCCGGTGAGCGAGACGGTCTTCGACCTCGCCCAGGGGATGTACGAGGGCCAGCAAGTTGAGTTCAAGCTCGACTCGAACGGCAAGGTCGAGAAGGCGGTGATGGCTTTCGTGCAGTTCGATCCGATAGAATAGCGATAGGTGGATTGCGACGGGGCGGTTCTCTCGGGCCGCCCCGTTGTCATAAACAGCAACAGCAGATGCCGGAGGCGATCAACCCGGCGACGACAACAAGTACGGCATTGAGCCCGGTGGAGCGGACGGCAATCCGGGCACTGTTGAGCAGTGAATACCAAGTGCCGCAAATCGGAAGGAAGGGATAGATGGAGAGCCTGATAAGCCCCAACGACACCTGGTTACTCTGGGCGATCATGCTGATCACCGTGGGTGTCAGCATCTACAGTGAGCAGACCTACAAATGGGCCTCGAAGATCACCGGACCGGTGCTGGCACTGGTCGTGGCGGTGGTGCTGTCGAACCTCAAGGTGATGCCGATCCAGTCGCCCAGCTACGACGTGGTCTGGACCTACGTGGTGCCCCTCTGCATTCCGCTGCTTTTGTTCCGGGCCAACATCTTCAAGATCGTCAAGACGACGGGCTCGATGTTCGGGGCCTTCCATGTCAGCGCCCTGGGCACGCTGATCGGCGCCGTGGTCGCCGCCTTCACCTTCCAGACGGTGGTTCCGCATATAGCGAAGCTCTCGGGGATCATGACGGCGAGCTACATCGGCGGGGGAGTCAACTTCTTCGCCGTGCAGGCCACGTTCAAGGCGCCCGAGGAGCTGACCAACGCCCTGCTGGTCTCCGACAACGTGATCATGACGATCATGTTCCTCGTGCTCATCTCGCTGACCGGCTTCAAGTTCTTCCGCAAGCACTACCCGATGCCGCACCAGCTCGAGGTGGAGAACAGCGACAGCAAGGACGACATGCAGGCCGCGAACTTCTGGAAGCGCAAGGAGATCTCGCTGCTGGACATCGCCAAGGCGCTGGGAGTTGCGATATTCATCGCGGCGTTGTCGGCGAAGCTCTCGGAGCTGATCCGGCTGGCGCCTCTGCCGGGTGTCGCCCTGGATATCCTGAGCAATCAGTTTCTGCTGATCACGACGATCAGCGTGGCGGTGGCGACGGTGTTCCACAAGCAGTTGGAGAACATCGCCGGCTCCGACGAGTTGGGCACCTACCTCATCTATATTTTCTTCTTCACCATCGGCCTGCCCGCCGACATCTGGCTCATAATCCAGCGGGCGCCCGTGCTCTTCCTCTACTGCATCGTCATCGCCGGGATTAACTTCCTGGTCACTTTCGGGCTGGGCAAGCTGTTTAAGATGAAGCTTGAGGACCTCGCGCTGAGCGTCTCGGCGAACCTCGGCGGTCCGATGAACGCCGCGGCGATGGCCATCGCCAAGGGCTGGAAGGCGCTGGTGCTGCCGGCGTTGCTGGTCGGAATCTGGGGCTACGTGATCGGGACCTATCTGGGCATCATCGTCGGCAACATATTGCTGGCGGTTATGTGAGCCGGGCGCGTTATAATCGAGAGCGGAAGTCCCGGCGCGCTGGGCGCCGGCACGATCGAGCAACCGGAGAGACAACAATGGAACGCTCTTGCAGAAACCTGGCAGTAATCCTCTCGACGGCGATTGTCGTGTTGGCCGCCGCGGCGGCGGTCGGCACTGCGGCCGGGGCGGCCGGGGGCGGCGACCTGCCGCGGCAATGGCAGCGCTGGCTCAACGAGGAGGTGTTCCACATCATCTCGGGCCGCGAGCGCGAGATTTTCCTGCGCCTGGAGAACGACGAGCAGCGCGAGCAATTCCTGGCGAAGTTCTGGGAGGTGCGCGACCCGACGCCGGGCACCGAGCGCAACGAGTACCGCGAGGAGCACGAGCGGCGCCTGCGCTACGCCGACGAGACCTTCGGCCGCGGCAGCGTGTTCCGCGGCCGGCTGACCGACAGGGGCCGGATGTACGTGACCCTCGGCCCGCCGCAAAACCGTTACGACTTCCCCAACCAGGCCAGCCTCTATC
>DATKUA010000179.1:0-2496 GCA_035530855.1 Acidobacteriota bacterium
TCCTTCTGGGGCGGCTCGAGCAACCACGGCGAGGACTACGGCATCGCCTGGTGATTTGATCAACTAAAGAACGAAAGAATTTACAGCAGCGGCACCCAAATCGGGTGCCTTGCTTTGAACGGCGCCGCGCCCGCATTAGCACCACGCAACTACTGTGTTATAATTTATTCAAACTAAATTCCGGCAAGTCTGCGCCGAACAAACGCACTATCAGGAGGCGGCCATGTATAGACGCTTGGGATTTCTTGTTTGTGCCCTTGGAATGTTTCTACTTCCCGCACAGGTCACCGCTCAGGAGGGCGACGGCGTCTGGCCCGACAGCGTCAAGATCGATCCGACAAAAAAGGAGCTCCTGCCTGGCGAGACGCTCACTATCAGGCTGACCAACTTCAAGGACGTGGCCGGGAATCAACCGAAACCGGAGTTCATGATTCTGGTGCAGCCGAAATACGGAGAAATCCTCAATGGTGGCAATCCGGGCACGTCCCATAGCCTCACCCTCACCGGAAAGGAGTTTGCCGTCGGCCTGGGCACAGTGGACATAGTCTATAAGGCACCAACGGCAGCGAATATCGAAAAGGACATTATAAATATCAGCAGCATCATTACTGTCCCACCGGAAGAGATGGGAAAAGATCCGGATTACCAAGACATGCCAAACACTGAAAAGATCGGCGAGGTCGAAATCACCATCAGGCACTTCGACGTGGCCAGGATTACCTATCACGACTACTCCCACTATGACGACGGCTACCAGCGGGGCACCACCGATGTAGAGGTGAAGGTGGTGGTGATGTACCGTCATATTTCCTTTCGCTATTACCAGGTTGAGTCGGTTAAAATTGCCTATTTTAAAGGAATTGAGACCTACAAGATGAAAGACGAGCCGGAAAAAAAGTGCACGCTGGCTTCCGCGAAGCTGAGGCTTCACAATCCCCTGTTGATATTCAACTACGACAACAGCGGCGAAGTTACTGCCGTGTTCTTGCCCATGGTGATGCTGGATTTGGAGTGGACCGGAGATCCCGGCATCGGTCCGCCAGATGACATCGTCATTGAGCCGGTGAACACTTACGACGGCGATGTGTACTCAGCAGCAGTAAAAGAAGCCGCCGAGAAGTCCGTTATCAAAACCGAAGGCAAGAAAAAGATCCCCGACATGAAGAATATCGCGGAATTAATGCGAGCTTCCGAAAGGCTGACCTACCACCCCGACTTCCGCGTCACCTTCCGCTTCACTAAATACTACTTCGGCGGCGAAGCCAAATGGGAACGGACCGACGAAAACGCAATACACAAGAAGAGCTTCACCTGGGAAGTTAACAGCCGGCCAAAAGGAAAGTAAAACGAAGTTATTCTAACCACCTATCGATAATCGACTTCCAGCCGATTGTGCTTCGTTGAGCTGCCATCGATGCGCCAGAACGTCCGCGCCAAGCGTCTGAGGAACACCCGGTCGTGGCTGACGAGCAGCAGCGCGCACTCGACCTCGTCGAGCGCCTCCTCCAGCACCTCGATCGAAGGCAGGTCCATGTGGTTTGTCGGCTCATCCATCACGATCAACCAGGGACTGCGGGTCAGGCCTTCGGCCAGCATCAGCTTTCGCATCTCGCCGGGGCTGGGCAGTGCGCTGGTCAACAGCCGTGGTGGCCGCGAGCCGAGGCGGCTGACGATGGTTAGTATCTTTCCCTGATCCTCGTTTGACAGGGATTTCAGCTCTCGCATGAAATCGATTTCCCGGGCGGCCGGTATCTCCTGCGGGATGTAAACGATTCTCTCTCGCGGCAGCTTAATGGTCTCGATTATCTGCCGGATGAGAGTCGACTTGCCGCTCCCGTTGTTGCCGACGACGGCGATCCTGTCGTCAGGTGAGATTACAATCCGAGGAGTTTTCAGCGACCGTGCGGGGCCGAGGGGGAGTGCTAGCGGGGCTGTAGAATAAAGCAGGTCGCCCTGCTTTTTACACCCGCGAAACTCGATCCCCAGACGATAGGTCTTTCTTACCTTGATGCCGTCGAGCTCTTCCTGTTTCTGCTTAAGGCGCCCCTGAAACTGATCGTACAGCCGCCCGGCTTTTCCGTCCTTACCCGTCAACCTGGCCAGATCCTTCTTCGCCCGCGCATCGTGGTCCTTCGGCGCGAGACCTTTCTTCGATCTCAGCCTTTGCGCACCGGCCGCCTCCTCGCGGCGTCTGACGCTCTCCTTCCTCAGCCTGCTAAACTCTTTCTTGACCACGGCGTGCCGCCGGCGATTACTCTCCTCCTCCTGCCGGGAAAGCTCAACGGCCTCGGAGTATCCGCCCCGGTAGGCGGCGACTTCGGGCGGCCTGATGAACAGGCAATTGCCGCAGAGTTGATCGAGAAGCTCCCTGTTGTGGCTGACTATCAGTCCGATTCCCCTGAAGGCGGGAAGGACGTTCATAAGCATGTCGAGACAGGCCAGATCAATATGATTGGTCGGCTCGTCAACGGCAAGAATCCCCGGCTCCCGCCAGAG
>DATKUA010000180.1:0-34213 GCA_035530855.1 Acidobacteriota bacterium
AGGACATAGTATGGCTGTAAAAGGAAGATGCAGAGGGGAGGACCCGAGTCGGAGGGATTTCGTATATGTCGCAGGCGCCGCCGTGTTCGCAGGAGCGGCATCCGGCTTCTCATTCCAGGAGAAACAACAGGGGCAGACAACGGAGAAGCCGCCTGAGCCATTCGACCCCGATTCGATCCGCACCAACATCGCCACCGCCCTGGCAATACCGCGCACGCCTCAGTCGCTGCCTGGCAGATTCCCTGGTGTAGTGGCGGAGGTGCTTAATCCTGCGGCCACCGAAGGCCGAAACCCGAACCACGCCGATGCCGCGACCGCCGAAGTGATGCTCGCGGAAGGAATAAAGGCGCTCACCGGCGCGGCCGATCCACGCGACGCCTGGGCGATGTTCGCCAGCCCGGGCGAGCGTATCGGCATCAAGATCAATCCCGTCGGCGGCAAGCTGCTGAGCAACACACACGAGCTCTTGCAGGCGATCGTCGCCGGTCTTGAATCGGCCGGAATCCCTCGCAGCGACATCGTCATTTGGGACCGCTTCGATGACCGCCTGGCTGAGAACGGCTACACCTCGGAGAACTACCCCGGCGTCGGTTTAACGGGTCTGCTACATACAGAAGCCGTCGACGGACAGGAAGTGATGCTCGGCGACGACCGGCTGGACAAAAGCATCTGGTACGAGTTTGATTACGAAACGGAGTACGACGAATTCTGGGCACCGCGGCAGATCAACGTCGGCAAGCGCAGCTATTTCACCACAATCCTGACGCAGAAGCTCGACAAAGTGATAAACGTGCCGGTGCTGAAGAACGCCGGCAAGATGGTCACGCTCTGCCTTAAGAACATGTCCTACGCGGCCACCTCCAACTGCCGCCGCGGCCACAAGATAATGAACCGCTTTCTCGCCGAAGTCTGCGCATTTCCGCCAGTGCGCGACAAGCTGGTGTTGAACATCATCGATGGGCTGCGCGGCTGCTACGAGGGCGGCCCCTCGGCCGTGGCGAAGTACATCTGGCAACCCAACCGCATCTGGGTCGCCACCGACCCGGTCGCCGCCGACAAGGTCGGCTGGGACTTCATCTTCGAGAAACGCGTCGAGCAGGGCATCGCGCAGGCCGGCGATCTCGAGCAGGACCGCATGAACTACGATTTCCTTGCCCGTGCCGAGAATCTCGGACTGGGTGTATACAGCGGCAAGCCGATCGACCACCGTGTGGTTAATATGTAGGTACGGAGGAGGATAAATGCCCCAAGACAATAAGCATTGCGCAGACAGCACAATCAGCCGCAGGCGCTTTATGCAAGCGGCGGTGGCAGCGGGGGCCGTCGCCGTTGTCCCGGCAGGCATGGCCGTGAACTCCTGCGCGCCAAGCGGGTTGCAAGAAGATAAACCCGAGCCGCGCGATCCCGACGCAGTGGCCACCAACATCAGCTCTGCCCTCGCCGTCCCGAAAACGGAAATATCGATGCCGGGACCTTTCCCCGGCAGGGTGGCTTGCGTGACACACTCCGGCGTCACAAAAGGCCAGAAACCGAATCACGGTGAACCGCAGGCGGTGGCGGCGATGCTGGCGGCGGGGATGAAGGAACTGACCGGAGAAAAGGACCCCCGGGACGCCTGGGCACGCTTCTTCCAGCGAGGCGACAGGGTCGGCATCAAAGTCAATCCCGTCGGCGGCAAGCTGCTGAGCAACACCCATGAGCTTAACCGTGCGATCATCAACAGTCTCGTAGAGATCGGCGTCAGCAGCAGCGATATCGTCCTCTGGGACCGCGAGGAGGACCTGCTCTACGACGCCGGGTGTACCCCGGAGAACTACCCGGATATCCGTTGCTCAGCGATGTGCTACCTGGAAGAGGAGGACGGCAAAAAGGTCATCAAGGGCAAGGATCGGATCGACAAGAATGTTTATTACGAGTTCGACATCGAGCAGCAGTACGACGAATACTTTACCCCCTACATGATCAACACCGGCAGGCGCAGCTACTTCGCCAAACTCGTCACCGAAGAGATGGACAAGATCATCAACGTACCGGTGCTCAAGAACTCCGGCCCGATGGTCACCCTCTGCCTCAAGAACCTTTCCTACGGCAGCACATCCAACTGCCGCCGCGGTCACCTCATCATGAACCGCTATATCGCCGAGGTCTGCGCCTTCCCGCCGTTGCGCGACAAGGTGGTGCTTAACATCGTCGACGGACTGCGCGGTTGCTACGAGGGCGGGCCCGCCGCCAACGCCCAGTACATCTGGCAATCCAACACCATCTGGGCGGCCACCGATCCGGTGGCGGCCGACGCGGTATGCTGGGACCTTATCGCGCAGAAGCGGATCGAGAAGGGCATCGCCACCCAGGAACAGGTTGAGGAAGGAAAAAAGCAATTCGATTTTCTCGTGCGAGCTGAAAACCTCGGCCAGGGTGTGTTTAAATCCAGGGAGATCGAACACAGGACAAGCAAACTGGCTTAAGAAAGGGAGAACCAACGTGCTTTACTTAATAATCGCTGCCACCGCTCTACTGGCAGCCCCCGCTGACGAAGATATCTTTACCCTCCTGCCGGGTAATGGAGTCCCGGAAGGCTGGGAGCTCCCCGAGGCACCGCAGCTATTCCCCCGCGAGGCGCTCTTCAGCCATATAAACGGCGGTGCCGAGCTCTACCTGCAGTACGGCTTCGACCGGCTGGCCCTCGCGGATTACGAGAAGGGAAGCCTCGAGGTGCGCGTCGAAATCTACAAAATGAACGACGCCGAGGCGGCTGCCGGCATCTTCGCCGAGAACTCCAAGGGTGTGGAGAAGTCTGACAAATTCGGCAAAGCGTGCACTCTCGACCAGTACCAGATAATCTTTCACCGCGACCGCTACTATGTGTCGGTTACGTGCTACGAGCCGAGTGAGGAACTGCAGGCGGCGATGGAGACGCTTGCGGCGGCCGTAGACGAAGCAATAGTAAACGAAAGCAAGTAAGGCACTCCGGCTGTCAGCGGAATCTATCATTAATTCATCATTCGAGTCGAGGAGAGCTACTGAGTGAGCATGCAACGCGCATTTCTGAGTATCTTCTTATTGCTACTGCTCTGCCACGGCGCGCTTGCGCAGGAGGCCGCGACGGTTCGAGCAGTGAGATTCGACGAGGCTCCGCGAATCGATGGCATCCTTGATGAAGCGGTGTGGGAGCGTACCGAGCCTTTCGGCGATTTCATCCAGTTCGAGCCGCAGCATGGCGTGCCCTCGCCAATAAGGACACTGGTTCGCGTGGGCTACGACGAAAACGCTCTCTATATCGCCTTTGAATGTTACGACCCCGATCCTTCGAAAATCGCAGCAGCGAAGACGCGCCGCGACGGAGGTCTCGCGACCGATGACGCCGTGTCGGTTTTCCTGGATACTTTTAACGACAACAGCAACGCTTACTTTTTCAGCACGAACCTGCTGGGCACTCAGGATGACGGCCGCATCGCCGATAACGGGCGCTCCCAAGACAACCGCTGGGACGGGGCGTGGCAATGCGCCTCGGCACGAACCGAAGAAGGATGGACGGCTGAATTCGCAATCCCTTTCAAGATTTTAAAGTTCAAAGCCAACGAGGACGTAACATGGGGTGCCGACTTTTACCGGTCTTTTCCCAGAAGACTCGAACACAGCACCTGGGCGGGCCCGCTTGAGGCCATCGGGCGTGTGTCACAGTTCGGTAACCTGACCGGGTTAACAGTGAGTCAGCAAGCAAAACGTTATGAATTCATACCTTACGCCATCGCTCAGTTCCAGGAGGGAAAGACGGCCGAGGCCGAGGCCGGCCTCGATGTGCGCTTCCGGATCACAAGCACTCTCGGTTCCGACCTGACGATCAATCCCGATTTCGCCACCATCGAGGCCGACGCGGAACGGATCAACCTGACCCGCTTCGAATTACAGATCGAGGAGAAACGGCCGTTCTTCCTGGAAGGCGCGGAACTTTTCAGTCAGCGCATTGATCAGTTCTATAGCCGCCGCATCGGCGATATCCCATGGGGGGCCAAGCTCAACGGCAAACTGGCCGGCTGGGATGTCGCCTTCATCGGAGCCCAGAGCGATCCCGCAAAGACTTCAGGCAATAATGGAGATGAGGGCGACAACGCGACATACAGCGTCATCCGCGGCAAGCGGACAATCTTCGGCAGTTCGAACATCGGATTCCTCGCCGCCAACCGGCGCTGGCATGGCGAGGATCAGGGTTCCATCGGCATGGACGCCACGCTGTTCTTCACCGATACCTTCGGCATGACAGCCCAGTTCGTCCGCGCTCACGGCCCGCAAAACGACGGCGCCCTGGCATGGTTCGTCAGGCCGTCATACGACAGCGCAAACGCCCATTTCCACCTGCGCTACTCCAACTGGGACGAGGGGCTGAGGGCGAACATGAATGCCGTCGGCTTCGTCAGCGACGACAACCGCAAGGAGTTCGACACCAATGTCACCCGCACCTTCTGGCTCAACCGATATGGAATTGAGAGGATCCAGCCGTCAGTGAATTACAACTTTTACTATAGCCAGTCCGGCACCCTGCGCAGTTGGGACATGGACGCCGATCTGGAAGTCGTGCTGAGCAGCAAATGGGAAGTGGAAGTTTCTCAAAGGGAGGAATTCAAGCGCTACGAGGAAGATTTCCGCAACAGACGCACGGAAATCCAGATAGGCTACAACGATCGCGCCGGCAGAGCGTGGGAGGCGTCCTACGGCTTCGGGAGGAACTACGGCAGCGACCTGCGACTCCTCGGCGGCGAGGTCAATTTCAAGATCACCGACGCTTGGAACGCCAGCTATGAGCTGACAAAGCTGTGGCTCGATCCCGACCCCGAGGACGAAAGCACCTGGATACACTCGATCCGCAGCAACTACTATTTCAACACCGACTTCTACCTCAAGCTTTTCCTGCAAACCAACTCGGTGATCGACAAGAGAAACGCGCAGGTCGTGCTCGTCTGGCGCTTCATCCCGCCGTTTGGCTCCCTCCAGTTAGCCTACCAGTACGGCTCATCGAAATTCGGCGTCGCCGACAATCAGGGGCACACGCTGTTCACCAAGCTCTCCTGGGTTTTCTGAAGAACTTACCTATGATGATCGACAAGCCTCAAGACCACCACGACGGACTCAGGACGCTGCAGGTTACGGCCGGCGCATGCCTGATCAGTTTCTCAGCGGTTTTCGTCAGGCTCGCCGACGCCGGGCCGAACGCGATCAGTTTCTACCGCATGGCAATCGGCGGAGTGGTGCTCCTGGTGCTGGCCTTGATCCGCAGAGAGCGATTGTGGTACGGCGGCCGGGTGATGGCATTGCTGGTAACATGTGGCGTTCTCTTCGCCGCCGACCTGGGCGTCTGGCATATAGCCATCGGCTTCCTCGGCCCCGGCTTGGCGACGCTGATCGGAAACTTCCAGGTTTTCTTTCTCGCTGCCTTCGGGATGTTCTTCCTTGGTGAAAAGCTGGGGTGGCGCAGGGCTGTTGGTATCCCTATGGCTGTGGGTGGCCTGGCGTTGATCGTTGTCCCGGGTGTCAATATCGCCGGTGGCGATTTCGGGGTGGGTGTTTCCTGCGGGTTGCTAACAGCACTGAGTTACGCGTCCTTTATCCTGCTGCTCAAGCGCGCGCAGGCTTGCGATCCCACGCTGACACCGCTTGCGGCGATAGCCATTGTCTCGCTCGTCAGCGCTCCCCTGTCCGGAGCGACCGCCCTGGCCCTCGGCGAAAAACTGGTTGTCAATGACACTGTTACGCTCTGGGCTCTCATCGCATACGGCCTGCTCTGTCAGGTCGCAGGCTGGGTGCTGATCACCACAGGCTTACCGGGCGTGCCCGCATCGCGCGCGGGCCTGCTTTTGCTGCTGCAGCCTGTGCTCACTTTGGCCTGGGATTATCTCTTCTTCGCCAAGCCCGTGATGCCCCTTGAAATCTGTGGGGCGGTGCTGGCGCTCTGCGCCATCTACCTCGGATCGAGACGGGTCCCCGGCGGACCGAGGCCGGCCGTCTAAGCTTCTTGTTCTTGTTCTTGCTCCGGCTCAGGCTCCTGCTCCTCGAGCCCGAGCATACTTCGCAGCTCATCTCTGAGACGGTTGATCTCTTCGACTTTGCTCTCCAGCAAAGAGAACACTCTAGCCTCAGCCCCTATCCCGCGGCCGATTAACCATGCGGAACTCTCGCTGCGGCTGCGGAAGATACCGGCGTCCACGAGCTGGTCGATCCGCTTGAGGCTGTCGTCGTCGACGCGCACCATAACTACGTGGTTACGGCCGCTGCAACAGCCGGCGATCCCCTTGAAGGCTTCGCCAAGGGTGGAGCCCACGCCAACCGCGATCCGGGCGGTGCCGTCGACAAAGTTACGGAAACCGCCGTCCTTCTCTCCCTCAGCGCTAGCTTTGCCTGACTGCTGTTGCTCCTCCGATGCACCTTCGCCTTCCTTGTTTTCCGCGCCGGCCTGGGTCGAGGATTCCTCCTCGGGTCTTTCCGTATCCATCTCAAACCTCGTCACGTTGTAATGCCATTACATAATTACGTATTACATATTACAAAAGTTCAGTCGTTCCGTCAAGAGACTGCTGACTCGCGCCCGGCACGGTGGTATCGTGCAGCGGGAGGGTTTTCACATGGCTACGGTGAGGCTTCGTGGCGTCGATGATGAGATGCCCGTCGGCAAAATCGTCTGTGTAGGCGCAAATTATGGTAAACATATCGCGGAAATGGGCGGCAAGGCGGATGCGCCGCCCGATCCGATCCTGTTCCTCAAGCCCCCGACTGCGATTGTGCGCGATCGTGGCGAGATCGACTATCCCGCCTTCTCGTCGCTGCTGCATCACGAATTGGAGATGGTGCTCCTGATCGGCCGCGGCGGCTTTGCCATTCCAGCGGACCGGGCGATCGACCACGTAGCCGGCATCGGCGTCGGGCTGGATCTTACAGCACGCGATATCCAATCGCGCGACCGCGAGAAGGGCCGCCCGTGGGCGATAGCCAAGGGCTTCAACGACTCTGCTCCGGTCTCCGACTTCATCCCGCTGAAACCGGGGCTGAATCCCGACGACCTGCGGATGACACTGACCGTCAACGGTAAACTGCGGCAGCAGTGCAACACGGCCGAAATGCTGCTGAGCAGCGCTGAACTTATCGCAGCGGCGTCTATCTATTTCAGGTTCGAGCGGGGCGACCTGCTGTTCACCGGCACGCCGGAGGGTGTGGGGCCGCTTGAGCGCGGCGACGCCCTCAAGATCGAGCTGGAAGGATTAGTAAGTGCGACTTTCAGGATCAAGGACCCCGGCTGCAAGCTCTCGGGAACCTGATACTAGCGAAGGGACATGCAAATATTTTCCGCTTGACCGCGGTTTCAAAAGGCGTAATATTCGCTCGCTATTCAGTTGAGACAACCCAAGACGGAAAGGAACCGTCTCAACCAAGGGTTGTCTATGGCGAGTGAGACTGTTTGCGCGCCGCCTCCCCGCGTGTCGATGAGGGGAGCGGGACGCTGACCGAATAACAGGGTGGCTCCAGCCGGCGCCGGCCGCTGCCCACATACAGGTGATCGAGATGCGCAGGTTTCTTTGGTTGGTGGCGGTCCTCACGGCCGCGTTGCTCGTAATCCCCTCAATCAGTGCATTCCAGGACGCGAAAACGGCTCAGCAGCAGGAAGAGCAGAAGGAAAAAACCACCAGGAAGTTCAAGGGCGACATCACCGAAGTCGGGAAGGATTTCATCAAGATCGCCCGCAAGAAAACCGACGGCAAAGTCATAGAGCGGAAATTCACCCTGACTGATAAGACGAAAATCGTTTTCGACGGCAAGGAAGTGGATCGCGTTGTGCTGAAAAAGGGCACCAGCGTAATGGTCAAGTACGTCAAGAAAGACAGCAAGCTTATTGCCTTGAAGATTGCCAACAAGGATGACGAAGAGGAACCGCAGGGGCCATCCCAGCCCTGATTTTGTGATTTTCAAGGGCATACACCCTTACTGACTGCAGCAATGAGGGCGGCCGGTTGCACCTGGGCCGCCCATCTCAACTATCTCGCGGCCTACAAGAGGAGTCTTTTCATTGCATGGCCTATAATGCCTGCGCATGAATGCCTAACGGAGCCGGGAGATGAAGATCATCTACCTTCTGGCCGCCAGCTACGCCCGGGGCGGCATAAAAATCTGCATCGAGCACTGCAACCGGCTGGCGGCTCGCGGCCACGTAGTAGAGATTTTCGGCCGTCATCCAAAACCTGACTGGATCGATGTGCGCGTGCCGTGGACCGTGGCTAAGGACAGGTTGGGCTCCGAACTGCCCCAATGTGACGTCGTGGTTTTCTCCTTCTACGAGCAAGCTTATTTCGTCACGAAAGCCGTCCTCGAGAGCGGCTGCGTTCCGGTTTATTTCGCGCAGGGCGACGAAGTCGTCTTCGGCGACGCAGAGAAGGCCGAAGGACAAAAGGAGCGCAACTCGATACTCGCCGCTCAGGCCAGCTTGCAAATGCCCTACCCCCTGGTGACGGTGAGCGCCTCGGCAGCGGCGAGAATAGAAGCGTTCGGGGGAAAGGACATCTCGGTTATCCCCAACGGCGTCGACAGGGAGGTTTTCGGTCCACAGCCTCGCGACAATTCCGTTCCGCGCGTCTTCTGTGTCGGTGCAATCAGACCGCTGTTCAAGGGGATCCCTGACATCCTCGGAGCACTGTTGAAACTTCGAAGCGAGGGAATGGAATTCAGCCTTATGCGCGCCTCGCCGGAACCCGAGGAGAAGATCGATCTGCCGTTTGAAGTGGAATTCCACCACAACCCCACTCAGGATGCGCTGGCGCGGCTTTATGCCGGGGCGGACATCTTCGTCGGTGCGAGCAGTAACGAATCGTTTTACCTGCCGCCTCTGGAGGCCATGGCCTGCGGCACGGCAGTGGTTTGCTCCGATCTGCCCGTCGTGCGTGAATACGCCGAGCCGGATCAAGATTTCCTGCCCTTCCCGCCCGGCGACGTGCCGGCGCTCGCACGGCAACTTCGCAGGGCGCTCCGCTACCCGGAATTACGTATGCGCCTGGCCGACAACGGCCTGGCCGCGGCCGCAAAGATGGACTGGGAAATCATAATTCCCGAGTATGAAAAATTGTTCGCAAGCTTCGTGCAACGGCGCGATGAGATCCATAAAAGCCTTCGCAGTGAATTGAAGAATCCCACAGTTCACTGGCGTATCGACGGCGAGGAATCGGTGCATTAATTTCGGGCGCGGTTCCCCGCGCCCGTCAGACTCATGTGCTGCCGTTGCCGGCTGCACAGATTGCGAATCCACCCCTCAGGAGGCCAAAATAACCTTGCGTTTATCCGCTGCTAAATCTTCTCCAACGCCTGAAAAATATCGGCAAGCAGATCGTCCGGGTGCTCCAGACCGATGCTCAGCCGCGCCAAACCCTCGCCCACACCGATCTTCGCCCTGATTTCAGCCGGGATCCCGGAATGTGTGTGAGCGGCCGGGTGCTCGGCGAGGCTTTCGTTGCCGCCGAGGCTCACGGCGAGGGTGAATACCTCCAGCGCGTCGAGGAATGCGAAAGCCGCCTTCTTGCTCGCCAGATCGAATGAAATCAAGGCTCCCGAGCCGGTGCACTGCTTCTCGTAGATCGCGCGTTGAGTGCTGCCTTCGGGGAATAGCTCAGGATAATTGACGCTCAGAACCGACGGATGCTTATCGAGCTCGGCGGCGATTCTCTTGGCGGTTTCGTTGGAGCGCCGCATACGCACGTCAAGCGTCTCGAGGCTTCGACAGCCGAGCCAGGCGCTGAAGGGATCCATCGTCGTGCCGATTTTCGAGCGGTATCCCTTCACCCGCTTGATGTGCTCTTCGGAACCAATGAGTGCGCCGCCGACAAAATCGCTGTGGCCGCCGATAAACTTCGTGCACGAGTAGACCACGAGGTCGGCCGCGTGCTTCAGGGGTTGCTGGAAGATGGGGCCAAGGAAGGTGTTGTCGACCGCCACGAGAGGCCTGCGGCCCTTTTCCTCCATGCTGTGCGCCGCTTCGGCAACGTCGCCGATGTCGGTCATCTCGATGCTCGGGTTGGCGGGCGTCTCCAGGAAGACCATCCACGGCGGTCCCTCGCGCTCTGCCAGTTCAACCAGCGCTTTGGCCGCGTGGTCGCCGGCACGGATCGGCAGGCTGCGGATTCCGAGCTTGGGGGCGATGGCGGCCAGAAATTCCTCGGTCCCACCGTACAACGGCTCGGCATATGCCAGGTAGGAATCGGGATCGAAAAGCGTCATCAGCATCGTCGAGATCGCCGACATCCCGGATGAGAATGCCGCGGCGGCTTCTCCGCCGTCGAACACTCTGACGCGCGATTCGAAAATGCTGAGATTAGGATTTCCGATTCGGCTGTAGATCAGGCCGCCATCCTCCGGCGAGCCGTGGCCGTGGGTCACATCGAAGAAGCGGGCGCCCTGCTCGCTGGAGTCGAACACGAAGGTTGAGGTGAGATAGAGAGGGGGTTTGGCCGAATTCATCGCCAGTTTATGTTGATAACCCTCTTCGATTATCCTCGTCTCGGGCTTGAGATTCTTACGCCTTGTCATAGTATCCCCTAATTAAATTAGGATATTGTGCGCTATTGCAGACTAAACACAAAGAATATAGTTCTGTCTGCAAACTTATTCAAGGCGTTTTTATCGCGAAAAGACAGTGGGGTGACCTGGCCGCTACAGGTCAGCGCGCGAGGCCGCGTTGCAGAGTTTTGCCCATGCGGAACTTGACTGCCAGGTGCTGAGGGATCATTAACCTGTCACCAGTACGTGGATTGCGGCCAAGCTTAGGCCTGCGAGTTACCACTTCGAAGGTCCCGAATCCGGAGAGAGTCACCCTATTGCCCTTGCCGAGATGGGTAATCATCAGGTTGACGATTCTCTTGTAGATCTCCTCCGCGCGCGAGCGGGAGGTATCCAGCTCTGCTGCTATCACATCGATAGCGTCGCTCTTTCTCATCCTACAATCCTTCCCTTCTGTACCCCAGCGGGATTTGATCGCACCTTAATGGTACGCCAGCCGGATTGTTGCAAGGAAGAAACCCTTTATGCCTATGATATAATACAAAAATCCGATTAATGCAACCCTTTGACGTAAGAAATTCCTGTCGGAATACAGTAACTAAGAATGGAGAAGTTGCATTAACGGCAGTGCAATATATTGCTCTGCCCCGGTTTGGCACATAAAATCGCATCCTCTTTTATGAGAATGGAAAAAAGCATAGGCATTGATATTCGCCGTTTCAGGCAGGGGGTTACGGCCGTCGTATGCTCACTGGACGGGGGCGGGGGAACTACATATCGCGAACTCAAAGAGCCGAAAGACCTCGATACCCTCCTGGCGGCAGAAAAACCTTCCGCCGCGGCTGTTGTCTCGCCGCTTATGCCTCCCGCAGAATGGCTACCCCACGCCCGTAATTCCGAACTTTCGCTGCGCAAACTGGAGCACCCAAGCTGCCTGAATCGCCGCTTCGGACCGCTTCCTCTGCCGATGGTCGCTGCGCTGGCACGGCGGGGAGCGGAGCTTGCCGAATCCCTCAGCCGAAACTTCCCCTCTCTCACTGTCATGGAGACGCACCCGGCTAGCGCCCTGGAGTTCCTCGGCCTGCCAGATCCGGGCGAAGGAACAGACGAGGCGACGATCCTAATCCGGGCGGGAATTGCGGAAAATCTTGCCCGCAACCG
Organism: Acidobacteriota bacterium; assembly: GCA_035530855.1. Classification (GTDB taxonomy): domain Bacteria; phylum Acidobacteriota; class DATKUA01; order DATKUA01; family DATKUA01; genus DATKUA01. The sequence continues at coordinate 11,686 of DATKUA010000180.1, forward strand.
CCGTGAGATCAAGGCGGGAAACGAGCTCGGAGCCTTGCTTGGCGCTGTGACCTCGATGCTACACATCCGGGGAAAGACTTTGGTTTTCGGCGAAATCGGGCGGGCGGGCGAGGCGATTCACCTCCCCCGGCCGCGGCGGGTGAGGCTGGCGGTGCTCGACGTCGACGGCACATTGACGAACATCCCCAGTCCCTGGCGGCACGTGCACAAGACATTCGGCTTGTGGGAAGGCCGGGGAGAGACAATCCTGCAACAATTCCTGTCGGGGAAGATTTCCTACGACCGCTTCTGCGAGCTCGATGCCGATCTGTGGAACGGCATCGGGATCCGTCTGGATCAGGTACACGAAATCCTCGATTCCATTGAGATTCGACCAGAGGCACTGATTCTGTTAAGGAGGCTGGAGGGCGCCGATATTACAACCGCGATGATTTCGACCGGTTTCAAGAGGGTGGCCGAAAGGATCATCAGCGCTGCAGGTCTCGATGGCAGGGTGGAGGTGATCGCCAATGACCTGAGAGTCTCGAGCGGACGGATCAGGGCAAGGGTAAACGTCAGTAACGACTCGGGAAGCTCCCGCTCCAAGGGGGCTCACCTGCGCCGCCTGCTGATCAGAACCGGTATTTCGCCGATCGAAGCCTTTGCCATTGGCGACAGTCCCTCCGATCGGGAATTGTTCGAGCGGAGCGCACAGTCGCTCCTGGTGCAAAAGCCTGAAGACTTGCTAAAGGCCGCCGCACTCGCGACCCAGGCGCCTTGACACTCGCAGAAACCGCTCCCTATCATGGCTGTCGTGGACACCCGGGCTCATAAAGATCACGAGAGCTAACTGAACATTTCCGGCGTTTCCTTGTCAAAAGAAGCGGAAGGGATCCGAAGGCAACTGGCAATGCGTCGATGTTTGAATCCGACAACAAAATCAGGCGACCTGCCTCCTTGTCCAAGGGGAAGATTATGCTGAGATTGGCTTCGTCTCTTGTTGCGCTTTTTTTCATCGCTGGGCCGATAGCGGCGCAGCCATCCATCACCGATGATTTAATCCAGGAGCAGCAAGCCGCCAAGAAAGGCACTCTCTTCGGCGGCCGCTTCTTTTTCCTGCTTAAAGACGGGGAAACCCTGACGGGAGTTATTTACTCCATCGCTGACAACGGAGATGAAAAGGAAGTCGTGCTTACCGACGGTAGGCGTGTCCCGCTCAGCGACTTTCAAATGATCAACTGCCGCAGCACCGAAACCGACTTCCCCGATGACGCAGCGAAGATCAGGGAGGGCGTGCATACGCTGATATTGGAGGACGGCTCGGCGCTTTACGGCGAGCTTGCCAGTTTCCGCGGCGGGAAGAGCATCGACGATCGCTATTTCGAACTCGGGGACGGGCGCCAGGTTGAATGGAAAAAAGTCTACAGGATTTATCTTAGATAGATGCGGGCTGCCTCATAGCCTCACGTTTAGCGTGAACACCGTTCCGTTCGGATTCGGGTGCAAGACAAGGCGCAGCAATCCCTCCCCTTTTCGGTACCGGGCCTTCGATCCCGATTCTTCCTCGGGTTGCCATCCGCGCAGGGCCATCTCCCGCCGATAGAATTCCAGTATCACATCGGAAGCCAAACTCGAGCGGACAACCGCGGAATGGTATTTTCTCCCCTCCCCGGGTTCCGCGCTGCGGACGATGACGCTGCCCGGCGGCAGGGGTATTTCGCTGATGAAAGACTCGATCCTCTCCCAACGCCACCACGCGGCCGCCGAGGCGACAGCCGCAATCGCCGCAACCGCGATACCGATAATCACGGCGCTCTTTGCCAGACCTGTTGCCATCGACGTTCTCCCAACCATCCATTCAAACTTCTTCTTGGCAATCCCGCTCCCTGCTTGTAGGCTTCACTCTGTCAAGTGAGGAGTCCATGAAACTCTCTGTCATAGTGCCGGTCTACAACGAACGGGAACTGGTAGTCAAGTCGGTTAACAATCTTCTCGACACCGACCTTGGCGTGGAGCGGGAAGTGATTATAGTCGACGACGGCTCCACCGACGGCACTAAAGAGATCATCGAGAGCGAGTTGGAATCCCGCGTGGACAAGGTGCTCTACCTGCAGAAGAATCAGGGCAAGGGCGCGGCACTGCGGGCCGGCTTCGCCGCGGCGACAGGCGATTTCGTCATACCGCATGACGCCGACATGGAGTACGATCCCGACGACATCCCCAAGCTGCTCGAGCCCGTTCTCAAAGGCAGAGCGGACGTAGTCTACGGCTCGCGTTTCACGGGCCCCCACCGCAACATGTTCTTCTTCCATTGGATCGGCAATCGCTTCCTCACCTTCGTCACCAACGTGCTCTACAACACCACCCTCTCTGATATGGAGACCTGCTATAAGCTGATCCGGCGCTCGCTGCTGGAAGGCATGGAGATCCGCAGCGACCGCTTCGGTGTCGAGCCCGAGCTGACCGCGAAACTGCTGAAGAAGCGCGTGAGAATCTATGAGATTCCGATCTCCTACTACGGCCGCGAGTTCGAGGAGGGCAAGAAGATCACCTGGCGCGACGGCTTTTCTGCTCTCTGGATGCTGATAAAGTACCGCTTTGTCGACTGACGGAAAGCAAATATGACCAGTGGGACCGACAAGCCCGGCATCATCATCGCCGCCGCGCTTTTCCTGGTGATGGCAGTGATTTCGACATGGCCGCTGGCCACAGACCTCGGCCATCTGGATCTCGCCGCCAAAAGGGGCAACGATCCGCGCTTCAACACCTACGTGGTCTTCTGGGGGGCGCACGCTCTGCTCACCGACCCGCTAAACCTGCACCACACCAACATGTTTCACCCCGAGCGTTACACCCTCGCATACTCCGATATCGAGCTCTCTTCGAGCCTGCTGATGCTGCCGGCGATACTCATCTGGTACAACCCGGTACTCACTTACAACCTGCTGGTCTTCGCCTCGATATTCCTGGGCGGAATAGGATTCTTCCTGCTGGCTTACGACCTGACTTCAAGCCGCGGCGCCGCGTTGTTCGGAGCGGCGGTGTTCGTCTTCAATCCGGCGCACTTCGGCCGCTACCTGCAGATTCAATTCTTCGCCGACCAGTGGCTGCCGTGGACTGCCTGGGCGCTGCTGCGCTGGCTCAGGGGAAGGCACTGGGGATGGGCGGCCGCCGCCGCACTGCTCTACTGCCTGCATGCCCTGACCGGCTCTCACAACGCGGTATTCGGTGCGGTGTTCATCGGTCTTGCGCTGCTCTATTACGCGGTCTCCGACAAGCTCTGGAAGCGCGCGCGTTTCTGGGGAGGTACTGCGCTGATAGCGGCGGTTTCAGCGATAATACTCCTGCCGGTCTTCTGGCCTTACATGATTGTGGAGAAAGACCTGGAAGTTCAAAGAGTTGAGAATTTCGATGCCCTGCGCGCTGGATCAGCGGGAGCGTACGAACTTCTCTCAGCAGGCTCGCAATTATATAACTGGATCGACGACAACTTGAAATGGCCGTCGGCTTTCTTCTCTGGGCGGCTGCGGGGATTCCTTTTCCCGGGATTTGTGGCTCTATTCCTAAGCCTGACGGCTTTTCTGAATCCGAACAATAAAGGCAAGGGCGGACGCAGGACCAAGTGGATTGCCTGGACATTTGATACGATTGCAATCGCAGCCGCCTGGATAGCCGTGCTCCGGGCGATTTCGGGCAGCAAGGTTGTCTACCTGCTGCTGGTCCCGATTCCCTCTCCCCCTGCCTGGCTGATTGCCTTGGTTGCGCTGGCTGCGGTCGCAGCAAGGTTGATCTGGATGGGAGGCTACTCCCATGTCGTCGTGGAACTGTTTCGTTGGCTGAAGCGAAGCCTGTGGATCGATAAGCACAAGCTTTTCTGGCTGATTGTATTGCTCTTCGGATTGATCGCGGCCCTCGGTCCGGATGCCGGGCTGTATCAAATCCTGGGCAGGATGCCGCTGATAAAACTGATAAGGGTGCCGCGCCGCTTCATCCTGCTGGCTACTTTTGCTCTGGCCATGCTGGCAGCCTGGGGTTTCGCAGTAATGATGCGCAAGCTTTCAAAAAGCCCGCTGCGCATCATTTTGGCTTTTACGCTTGTTGTGCTTTTCTCGGCGGAGGCTCTATATGCACCCCTGCGGGTTTTCAGCTTCGATCCCAACCCCCCGGAGCTGTACAAATGGCTGGGGCGGCAGCAAGGTGATTTTGCCGTGGCGGAATTCCCCGTCGATCCGCTCAATTACGGCGGCAACATGCGCCGCGTCTATTTAAGCATTCACCACTGGAAGAAACTGCTCGTGGGCTACAGCGGGTATCAATCGCAGGAGAACAAGGGGCGGCTAGCCAGATTGAACAGGACCTTCCCCTCCGACGAGTGTATCGAGGAATTGCGCAGCCTGAACGTCCGATATGTGATTGTGCTGGCGGACCGCCTTGCCGCAGATCAGAGGGATGCGCTCAGGTCGCAGGCACAATTAGCCTTCGAAAATAATTTCCACGGTGCGATGATCTATCGCGTCAGGACTTCTGCAAAGTAAGGATACAGCCCGCCAGCTCTTTACCCTGCCCGACCTCTGCTATCTTCACCAACCAGCGTGAGCCTTGGCGGTCGGTGCAGGGACGTTGAGTGCCGGCAGCACTCTTCAGCCAAGAGATATCCTTAACGAACGAGGCAGAGAAGCCGCGCATGACCAGTCCGATTGGACGCCCGCGCATTTCGGCATCAGAGCCCAGGATTTCTCTCGCCGTCTTGTTGGCCTCCAGGATCGTGCCTTCCTGATCGCAAACGATTATCGGATCCTCGGAATCCTCAGTTAACGCCGTGGTGAACAGGCGGTAGCGCTGAGCTTCGCCCGAGCTACGGGCTCTCACGAGCGCCCCGGCCAGAGCTCCGGCTATGTCCTTGAATAGGATCAAATGACCGCGATTCAGGGCGTAGGGACGCAGGCTGCCGAAATGCGCCCCACCGATGAGGTTCCTGCCGGCATGCAACGGCACCGACACGTAGGATCGAACACCCTCGTCGTAGAGCAGCTTTTCCAGAGGCGGCAGGCCTTCGTCCTTCAGGTCATTCCGAATGATTCCCTCGCGCTGCCAGAGTTCCTCCTCTGCCGGTTGATAATCGATGCCGAGGGTCTGGCCGACACGCATGCCGCCACCGGATGTACCCGCCTCGGAATAAAGCGCGACTACGCTCAACGCCTCGCGCTCGACATCGATCGCGACCACCAGGCCAAAATCGATTGGCACCGTGTCCCTGACGCGCGAGATCAGCTTCGGCAACGCTTCCACCGGACCCGCACCGGTCGAAACAATTCGGATCAGCTCTGCTGAAAGCAGTTTCTCCGCTTCGCCAACCTTTTGCGACGTTATATCCAGGATGTTGAACAAGTGGCGCGTGATTCCGTCTGACGACGGCAGCACGGTGATGGCGACGCTGACCGGAACACTCGTGCCCCAGCGAGAAACGATGCTGCTCTCCAAACCGGAGACACGCGAGCGGTCGCCCACCTTGTCGAGCATCCGCACCAGGTCTCGCGCATGCGGACCAAAGAGATCGCTCAGCTTCCGGCCGGTGGCCTCTTCCGGAGCGACGCCGAACAACTGCGGCGCCGCGCCCCCGAAGAATTCGATCATGCCGTTCTCGCGGGCGACGATGATCGCGTCGGCGGAGTTCTCGACAATCGTCCTCAATTGGTTCCGCACCGCGATCACTTCCCGCTCGAGTTGCTCGAAGCGCGTGATGTCGCGGCACTGCCAGAGCATAACCATGGAACCGCCCAGCTCGAGTAGCCTGACATGCGACCAGAAGTGCAGGTTAGAGCCGGACTTGTGGCGCAGGCCGATCTCGAGGACGACGTCCCCGCCCTTTAAACGGTTCAAAAGCTCTTCAGCCGTCCAAGCCTTTTCGGCGCCGAAAGACTTGCCGAGATACTCGTCGAGTGGCCTGCCGATCACCTCGTGCGCATCGTAACCCAGCGTTTGGGCTAGACTGTCGTTGATAAAAGTTATCAGGCCGCCTTCTGCGTTGACCATCATCGAGCCCTCTTCGAGCTCTTCGAAGAGGCCGGCATACTTCTCCTCAAACGGCGAACGGGCGTGCTCGGCTTTCTGAGCGCGCAAGAGGCGAGCCAGATCGATATTTACTTTAATAGCCTCTACTACCCGGTCGACCTGCTGCGGCCGCTCTTCGGCGATGAAATAGTCGTTGGCGCCGTCCTTGAAGGCGCGCGAAATTATTGCGGGCAATTTCTCGAGAGAGAAAAAGAAAAACGGCAGCAACGGGTCCTGCTCGCGCACGCCGGAGAGCACCGCGAAGCCGTCGTTTTCGGCCTCGAGGTTCAAACCGCATATCACAGCGTCGTACTCGCCGCTATCGATTAACTCCGGTACTTCCCCGGCGGTAGCCGACTTGACGCTCAAATCATCGCGCTGCTGCAAGCGGTTCCCCGCCTCTTCGGATATGGGATTGTCTTCGAGAACAAGTAAGATCTTGAGCGAACTCATGGTAAGACCGCCCCCTGTCCTGATTTTAGCTCACTGCCGGTGCGCGGCTATTGTAATCCAGCGGGCGGCAACGCTCAATGCTGTAGAAAAATCCGAAGAGTCAAGGAATCTCGAGAATCATTTCCGGTTGAGACAAACTGAAATGGAGGCGGAAGCGATTTAGAATATCCCTGCCGATGATTCCGGCCACTCGCTGGCGGACCCCCTTCTCCACCCTGGAAAGGTCGAGCACCACAAGGGGTTGATCACTGAGTTCGAGACCGCTCATCTTGAATTTATTTGCTGAGAAAAGTCGCCCCTCCTGCATCACGCCGCCGGGTCCTACAGCCGTCGCTTCGGCAACGGTTCCTCGTGGCAGGCCGGGAGCTATCTGCGCGTCGAACCATGAGGAATCGATAATCGTGGTCTCCGATTCCAGGTCGATCACAAACAGGCTGTCCTCCAGTCCGTTGACGCTTACCAGAGTCGCGGGCAGCGGACCAAGGTACAGGGGGACTCGCGCCGCAGCACGCTCGGGATTTATCTTCAATAGTATCAGGTCGGGCCTGTCGCCTCTGGTGAGCTGAAGTGTCCCCTCGCTTATATCAAGGCTGAAATTGAACCGCTTGAGAAAACCGATTCCGACAATGCCCTGCGCTCCGCCCGCGAGATCGCTGTCGGCAACGACAGCCGCGGGTACTCTCGACATCTTAAGCCCGCCAATCTCGAGGCTCTCGATCAGCGTTCCCTCACCGGTAATAGCATCCGCGCCGGGATGCGGTATTGACAGAGACCCGAATCGCTGAAGCCCCAAGCGATCGGCAAGACTACTGCTGACAACCAAATACTCCGTGAAAGCCGTGGAGATGCGGAACGGTCCGCTTTCCTCGCCGTTGATCGACATCATGAAGCTGGTTTCGAATTCGTCGCCGGAGGTGCCAGCGCGTGGCATCAGATCGACGGTTGTCTTCTGGAAGGAAGCAGGAATCTGAAAGCAGGGTTCCCCGGCCAGAAAGCGGTAGAACTCAAGCCTCCGGCGAATGGCCGTCAGGGCATTGTCACCGAGATAATCCAGCTGCCCGGGAGCAGCCTCCGCCACCTGCAGCGCTGCCGAGAAATCCCCGGAGTCCGCCAGCAGCGCGCCGAAACACCAAAAAGCCTCCCCGCGAAAGCGCCCCGATTTGATCGCCTCTCGGAAATGCAGGACCGCCCTGTCGCGCCTGTTCATGCCCGCTGCAAGCCGTCCCATGCCGAGATGAGCTTCGGCACATTTTTCGTCAAGCCCCAGCGCGGCTAGGAGCGCTAATTCAGCCTCCCTATACCTGCCGGATCTCAACAGGGCCAAGCCGTACAGGGCCTGGGCTTCCGCATCCAAAGGCGAAAACGCGGCTAAACTCTCGGATAATATCAGGGCCTCTTCAAACGAATCGGTTTTTAGAGCTCGCTCGATCTCATCGAAAGGATCCTCTGTGACCGCTATCTCCGCACCCGATGAAAGACCGCAGAGAAACACCGGAACCGCTAACAACGTGATAAGTCTGAAGCCGATCGATTTCATAGTGCCAAAGCTACGCTCCGTTTGAAAACAACGCAGTAACGACGGTGACAAATAAACTGCAATCGAGTCGTCTCCGCCACCAACAAAAATGTATTTACTCCCCGCCCTGATTATTTACGCCGGTGCCGTTGCTTAATCCCAACTTCCTCAACGAGGCCAACAGGGCCTGAGAAGTCGCAAGCCCCATCGGAATAATGCTGAGAAAAGCCGTCAGAAGCTGCATGTTGGAGAGTTGTTCCAATTCCTTCTCCGTGAATTCACCGCCCGGTCCAGGCGAGGGCGGCCCCGCCACAAGCACCAGGATGAAGAAGACCGGCAGCATGTAGGCGAGCAGGCGCCAGACGATTGACCACCAGCACCATGGGGAAGGCTCGAAGCCGTACTGTTTCATTGCCTCCAGCCTTGCCGACCACTGGTAGAGGAAAAAACTCACCATCACCAGCGCGGAGAGTCCCAGCACTCCGAGAGCCGTCAGCGCGCCCGTCAAACTCAAAACTACCCCGACAGCAAGCATCGCGAGGTTCACCCGCAGCCACATCCGCAATCCCAGCAAAAGGTTGTCGCGGTGGAAGAGGCTCTCGAAGCCGGCAAGCTGTCTCAGTTTTTCTGTTTCTCGGGCCATGATCAACTCATCTAACCGGGGCGCCAGTTGTAGCACAGCACGAAATGCCCCGCAACACACACCGCTGCGATGTATATTTTTAGTGGGATAAAGACACCGGGCCGGTGGTGGCCATTCAAAATGAGCAATATGGAGGTGAAACCACGAATATTCCTAGCATAATAAAGCGAATGCCTCCCATGTGCTAATTTAATTTGACAAGCATACCGCTTCTCTTTCACAATTGTCGGGGAAACACATCCTTTGACGAACATACTTCTTCGATTCTAAACCCCTCAGAAAGAACTGTTTGAGGAGATTATGGACAAAATTGATGCCGAAATTCTCAATAATCTTCAGGTAAACGGCAGGATCACCAACAGTGAGCTGGCCAAGCGCGTCGGCCTGAGCGCTCCATCCGTGCTGGAACGAGTCCGCAAACTCGAGGAATCGGGTGTGATCAGCGGTTACTCAGCGCGAATAAACCCCGACAAGGTCGGCCGGGGAACGACATGCTTCGTTGCGGTTAGCCTCGCATTACACCAGCAGGACAGTATCAAGAGCTTCAAACAGGAAATCGACGACATCCCCGAAGTTCTCGAGTGCTTTCACATCACCGGCGAGGAGGATTACCTGCTGCGCGTGACCGTGCGGGACATGCAGCACTACCGCGATTTACTGCTCAACCGGCTGACCAAGATTCCGGGGCTGAGCAAGCTCAAGACGATGGTCGTCCTCTCCCAGATAAAAATCAAAACGGAACTGGAAGTCGACCCGTCGGCTCTAGACCAGGAAGGAAACAACCGTATTCGCGGCCGGAACAACAGAAAAAGGGGAAGTAAGAGCAAGTAAACCCATTGACGAGGAGGTTTGATGATGAGCGACACGGTGGCACAAAGTGCCGGCGTACAGCGCTACGTCGAAAAGGCTGAGCGAATGTTGAAGGCGCATAGCCGTTACGTTGCGGAGATGCGCAAGCTGAAATTCGATACCATAGCTGTGCACGGACTTTATTCTGTACAGGAATCGATTGAGAAAAATCAGGGATCCGTCATCGAGCCAATATACATGAGCACTTCGGAGGCCTACCGCGATTCCGACGAGCTCGAAGCCGCCCTGGCATATCTTATTCCCTCTTGGGTTTACACCCGCATTCATAATCCGACTATCCATTATCTCGAGACAACGCTGGCATTGATGGAAGGTTACGGTTGCGACTGCGAGACTTCGGCTCTCGCCACCTCCTCCGGGATGTCGGCTGTGTTCATCGCCACCGAACCGCTCCTCGTCAGGAAAACTGGTTCGGAAAAAATGAACTTCGTCGCCACGGCACAGTGCTACGGCGGCACATACCAGCAGTTCAGCGCACGCAGGATGCAGGAACAGGGAATCGAGGTTCGCTGGGTTGTCCATGCCCACGACACCGAGGAATGGGCGTCGCTGATCGACGAGAACACCCGTTTCGTCTACGGCGAGATGCCGAGCAATCCCGGACAGAGCATCTTCGACATCGCAGGCGTGGCGGAAGTCGCGCACCGCGCCGGAGTGCCCTTGATCGTCGATTCGACTGTCGCCACGCCGGCACTGATGCGCCCGTTGCAGCATGGAGCCGACATCGTCGTGCACTCCTCCAGCAAGTCGATGACGATGAGCGGCTTCGGCATCGGCGGCGCGGTAATCAGCCGCAACAACATCGTCAGCAACGTCGATAATCCCGAGATGAAGGAAAACTTCGCGATCTACGCTAAGCTGCTGCCCTTCCGCGACTACGGCCCCTGCATCTCGCCCTTCAACGCCGGCATCACACTCTCCGAGTTAAAGACACTGCGCTGCAAGATGGAAATGGTGAGCCGCAGCACGCAAAAGGTTGCTGAATTCCTCGAATCGCATCCGAAGGTGGAACAGGTCCACTACCTCGGCCTGCCCTCCGACCCGCTGCACGGGCTGGCCAGCAAGTATATGAAACTGGTCGACTCGGAGGGCCCCGACGGCAAGCCGATGAACTTGTTCGGCCACCTGATGAGTTTCCGCGTACGCGGCTCCGCACAGGACACCAGAGACGTCTTCGACCGCTTCCACAGAATCTTCCGCGCCACCGACCTGGGACGGATAAAGTCGGTGGCCACGATCCCGGCGATCTCTACCCACCTGCAGCAGGGTGAAGAGGCACGCAGGATGGCGGACGTCCCGCCCACGCTGATCCGACTCTGCGTCGGCGGAGAGCATCCCGACGACATCATTAACGATCTCGACCAGGCACTAGCTGTTGTTCAATGAGGTAAAACGAATGAACTGGAAACTCGCACTTCTGGGATTCGGAAACGTCGGCCAGGGGCTGGCAAGGCTCCTACTGGAGAAACGGAAAGAGCTTAAGAAGAAATACGATTTCGAGTACTCCGTTGTCGGCATCTACGACATCAAGATGGGCGGCATCTGCGTCGAGGAAGGAGAAGTCGACCTCGAGAAATTACTGCAGATCATCGACGCAGGGGGGATGATCACCGATTACTCCGGCGGACGCGAGGACCTCAACGCCCTGGGTTTGATCGAGATGTGCAAGCCCGACATCCTCGCCGAGATGACCTTCACCGATTTCGAGACCGGCCAGCCCGCTGTCAGCCACTGCCAGCAAGCGCTCGCCGGCGGCATCCACGTCGTGACCTCCAACAAGGGGCCCGCGGCGCTGGCGGGAAAGGAACTCTTGAGGCTGGCATCCGACAACGGCGTGCAGTTCCGCTTCGAAGGCACCGTGATGAGCGGCACGCCGGTGATCAACCTTGCCACCGGCTGCCTCGCGGGAGCCAAGATTTCCGGCTTCAAGGGCATCCTCAACGGCACCACCAACTTCATCCTCACCAGAATGGAAGGCGGGATGACATACGAGGCGGCGTTGGCCGAGGCGCAGGAACTCGGCTACGCCGAAGCCGACCCGACCGGCGACGTGGAAGGCTGGGACGCCCTCGGCAAGGGAGTGATCCTCGCCGGCACCCTTATGGGTGTGGAGTTCAAGATCAATGATGTGCCGCGCAAGGGCATCAGCCACCTCAAGCCTTCGGACATAGAAGAGGCCGGCAAGGAAGGAAAGCGCTGGAAACTGCTGGTCGAGTGCCGGGACAACGACGGCGAGGTGTCGCTCAAGGTCGAGCCGGTGAAAGTCGATCTTACCGATCCCCTCGCAGCGGTGGGCGGCGCCACCAATGCGCTGACGTTCGAGACTGATGTGCTCGGCCCGGTGACAATCGTGGGTGCCGGCGCAGGACGTAAGGAAACCGGCTTCTCGATCCTGATCGACCTGCTGTGGATCCACAGCATCGCGCTCGGCAGGCCACTTCTGAACGTGGGGGACTGACCATGAAGATGTTGATCGCCGGAGAATGGGCGGATAGAGATAAAAAGATAGACGTCTGCAACCCTTACGACGGCTCGGTGATCGACCAGGTGCCCGAAGCCTCTGCCGCTGACGTCGATGCAGCCGTGGCTGCCGCCGTCAAGGGATTCGAGGAGTACAAGCGCGTTCCCTCGCACAAGCGTATCGAGATCCTCCACAAGGCTGCCGAGCTGATTCGGGCGCGGCACGAGGAGTTCGCCCGCACGATCGCCAGTGAGGGCTCGAAGACGATACGTGAGGCGCGCGGCGAGGTGAGCCGATGTATTAACACGATCGCCATCTCGGCGGAGGAGGCGCGGCGGATCTGCGGCGAGACGCTGCCGTTCGATTCCTTCCCAAACGGCGTCAACAAAAAGGGATTCTACTATCGCTTCCCGATCGGCGTGATCGCCGCCATCACTCCGTTTAACGACCCACTCAATCTCGTCGCCCACAAACTCGGCCCGGCGTTCGCCGCGGGAAACGCGGTGGTGCTCAAGCCGGCGACGGTGACGCCGCTCTCGGCGATCAAGCTGGCCGAGGTGCTGCTCGAGGCCGGGCTGCCGCCGATGGCGTTGCAGGTGATTACCGGACCGGGCGACGTGATTGGCGACCCGCTGGTGGCCGATGAGCGGATCAGGATGATCTCCTTCACCGGCGGAGTCGAGGCGGGGCTGCGGATCACGAAAAAAGCCGGGCTGAAAAAGATCGGCATGGAACTTGGCTCCAACTCGCCGACGATCGTGATGGACGACGCCGACATCGATCCCGCGGTCGAGAGCTGCGTCTCCGGCGCCTTTTGGGCCGTGGGACAGAACTGCATCGGGGTTCAGCGATTGCTGGTGCACGCGCCGGTTTACGAGGAGTTCCGCGACAAGTTCGTCGCCCGTACGAAGAAGTACAAGGTCGGCCCGCAGCTTGAGGAAGACACCGACATGGGCCCGATGATCACCGAGGGCGAGGCAATGCGGGTCGAGGAGTGGATCGAGCAAGCTGTGGACAAGGGCGGTGCGCTGCTGACCGGAGGCGGGCGCGATTACACGCGCGTGCAGCCGACTGTTTTTGAAAAACTGCCGACCGGCTGCCACCTCGATGTCGACGAGGTCTTCGGACCGGTCGTCAGCCTCTATAAGGTAGAGACGCTGGATGAAGCGATCGAGAAGGCCAATTCGGTCAACTACGGCCTGCACGCTGCGATTTTCACCAACGACGTCGGGCGCGCTTTCAAGGCTGCCTATGAGCTCGACTGCGGCGGCGTGATCATCAACGAGTCGACCGACTATCGCCTTGACATGATGCCCTTCGGCGGAGTGAAGCAATCGGGGCTGGGACGCGAGGGACTCAAATTCGCGCTGCAGGAGATGACCGAGCCGAAGGTTGTCTGCTTCAATCTGTAAGATATCCTCGGATAACGAATGGCGCGGGCGGTGAAAAACCTCCCGCGCCACACATATTCATCACCGGAGAAAACCAACCGCTGCCGTCTTTTTGGCTATCGTTCAAGCAGCCAGCTGAGCCATTGCCAGAATCACGATCAGCAGCGTGGCAACCAGGGTAATCATTGTTTTTCTCATTTCCCTCCTCTTATCAGTCCTGTTATTTGCGATTAAATCTCAATTGAATATCAAGAGTATACCGTTTGGAAGGTTCGCCTCAATCGATAATAATTATTAGATTGCGAGCACAAATAAAGCCGCGAGCCTTAACAAAGGCCCACGGCTCTTTCAGTCTGTCCTGCTCAGGCCTCAGTCGGTTTCCGCCTCGGCGGGTTTGAGCTCCCGTTTCCAGAAGGTCATCCACGACGGCAGGCGGATGAAGCGCAGGTCATCCATCAGCGAGTAAACAACCGGCACAACGACCAGTGTCAGCAAGGTCGAGGTCATTAGTCCACCGATGATCGCCACGCCCATCGAGGCCCGGAACGAAGCGCCGGCGCCGAAGCCGATGGCGATCGGCAGGTTGCCGAAGATCGTCGACAGCGTCGTCATCAAAATGGGTCGAAGGCGCCGCGGTCCTGCGGTAAGGATGGCATCGATTCGCTTCATGCCCTGCCGCCGCAACTGGTTGGTGAAGTCGACGAGCAGGATGGCGTTTTTAGTCACCAGCCCGAAAAGCATGATCACGCCGATCATCGACATGATACTGATTGAGTGTCCGGCGATCAGCAGCAGCCCCATCGCACCGGAGATCGAGAGCGGCAGCGAGAACATGATGGTGAATGGGTGGACGAAACTTTCGAAGAGGCTGGCCAGCACCATATAGATGATGACGATAGCCAGGAAGAGTGCGAAGCTCATGCTTTCGAAGCTCTCCTGCATTACCTCTGCCATGCCGACGATCTGCGGCGAGACGTCTGGTGGGATACCGACCTTGTCCGCCACTTCAAGCAGGTGGCTGACAGCCGTCCCGAGCGGCAAGTCGGAGGTGATGTTGGTCTGCACGGTGATCTCGCGCATGCGGTCGCGCCTGTCAATCTGCGTCGGCCCGAAGCCGCGGCTTACCTCGACGATATTGCCGAGCTCGACCGGCTGCCCGGTGCGCGAACGCACCATTAGCCGGTCGATGTCGCCGGGATTGTCACGGTCGGCACCCTTGAGGCGGATGCGAACGTCGTACTTCTTGCCCTCGCTCTGGAAGGTGGAGACGTCCTCGCCCCCCACCAACGCCCGGACCGCCGTGGCAACCGTGGCAACCGAGACGCCGAGGTCGGCGGCTCTGTCGCGGTTGATGTGGATTCCCACTTCGGGTTTGCCGGTCTGATAGGTGGTGCGAAGATCGACGAAGCCCGGTATCTCGGCGAGGCCCTCCTTGATTGAGGTTGCCAGGTGCTCGAGCTCAGCGATGTCAGTGCCGCGCAGCGAGTACTGCAACTGGTAGGAAGCGAAGGAGCCGCCGGTCTGGTTGAGCTCGGCGACGGCGATCTTGAGATCGGGAAAGCCCGTCAGCCGCTCGCGCGCTGCATCCATGAACTGAGCCTGGGTGAAGTCGCGCTGATCCTCAGAGATCAACTTAACATTGAGCGCCGCCTCGTTGACCCGCTCGAGCTGGCCACCGCCAATGCTTGTATAAACCAGCTCAACACCCGGCATCTTGCGAATGATTTCCTCGATCTGCTTGGTGTAGCGAGTCGTCTCCTGCAAGCTGCTCCCCAACGGGGCCTCGATGTTGACGGTGAAGATGCCCTCGTCAATCGTCGGCATGAACTCGCCCGGAATAAGGCCGGCGAGGTATAGGCTGCCCACGAAGACCCCGATCGCGATCAACATGGTGATTATGCGATGGCGAAGCGCTGTCGAGAGCAAGACCCTGTAGCCGCCGTCGAGCGAGCGAAGGAATCGGGTGATCCAGCGGTCGATAAAAATGCGGTCCTCGTCACGCTTAACCTTGAGAAAGCGGCTGCAGAGCATCGGGGTGAGGGTCAACGCCGTAAAGGTGCTGATGATGACCGCGATCGTGACGGTTATACCGAACTCGTAGAAGAAGCGTCCGACGATGCCCTTCATGAAGGCGATGGGGACGAAGACGCCGACGACGGTGGCCGAGGTGGTGATGACCGCCAGGCCGATCTCCGCCGCGCCTTTCATGGCGGCCTTCTTGGTGTCCTTCTCCCCCGCCTCGATCTGGCGGTAAATATTTTCGATAACCACGACCGCGTCGTCGATAAGCATACCCACCGAGATCGCCAGCGCAAGCATGGTGAGCATATTGACCGTGAAGCCGAGAATGCTGATGAAGGTGAAGGTGGAGATGACTGCGGTGGGGATGACGATCGCGCTGATCAACGAAGTGCGCCAGGAGCGGAGGAAGAAGAGGATGGTGATGACCGCCAGGACGGCTCCCATGATGATCTGAATCTGCACGTCCTCGATCGCGTCGCGAGTAAATCTCGAGTTGTCGACAGCCACCCCGATCTTGATATCCTCCGGTAGGATCTTCCGCAGGTTTTCGATCTCACTCTTGATCTCTTCAGCCACTGCGACGGCGTTGCCGCCGGAGGTCTTGCGGCACTCCAACGCCACGGCACGATTGCCGTTGACGAAGGAGATGGAGCGCAGGTCCTCCATGCCGTCCTCAACGAAAGCGATATCGCGCAGGCGGACGGCTCGGGTTTCCTGGTAGGCGACCACCAGATCGTTGAACTCCTCCACGGTCTCGATGTCGCCGTGGGTCTTGACCACCAGCTCGCTCTCGTCGGTCTCGATGCGCCCGCCGGGGATCTCGACGTTTTCGCTGCGCAGCACCGCCATCACCACCTCGACGGGGATCTGGTAGCCGCGCAACTTGTCGGCGTCGAGCCAGATGCGGATCTCGCGCTCCTGCCCGCCGATTATCCGCACGCTGCCGACGCCCTTGATCGTCTGCAGGCGCTCCTTGATCTGGCGCTTGGTGTACTCGGTGATCCGCCTGATCTCCGCGTCAGCCTTGTCGGCGCTGACCTCCTCGCCCGAGATAACCAGGGTGATGACCGGGAAGGATTGCATATCGAGCTTGCTGATCAACGGCTCTTCGATATCTTCCGGCAGTTGCCCGCGCACGCCGGCCACCTTGTCGCGCACATCCTGCACGGCGACATCGACGGCCTTCTCCAGCTCGAATTCGATGACGATGGAACTGATCCCCTCGCTCGAGGTCGAATTCAGTTCCTTGACGCCGTCGATCGAGTTGACCGCCTCCTCGATCACGTCGGTAACTTCGGTCTCGACAGTCTCCGGATCGGCGCCAAAGAGCATGGTGGTGATCGTAACCACCGGGAAATCGATCTCGGGCATCTGGTTGATGCCCATCCTCCCCATCGAGATGTAGCCGAAGATGATGAGGGCGGCGATCACCATTGTTGCGAACACCGGCCGCTTTACTGAAGTGTCGGCTAAAAACATCTATTCTCTCCTAGTGAGCCACCGGGGCGTTGCTATTTGAGCAGAACCTGCTCGCCGCCCGTCAGGTCGCCTTCGTTTTCACAGGCTATTTCGCTGTTGTTGCCTTGTGTCTCGATCAGGATTACCGACACGGGGCGGAAGCCCTCATCGGTCTTGACGTGCAACTCGTATCCGCCGTTCATCTCGAACATTGCATCCTGGGGTACGACGAAGAAGCGCTTGTCGCTGCAGAGAGTGATGGTGCAATCGGCGAAAAAACCCGGCTTGAGTACGCCGTCCTGGTTCACGAATTCGGCCTCGATCGGCACAGTGCGGGTGGCAGGATCGATTGTCGGGCTGACAAGCGTCACGTCACCCTTGAAGATGCGCCCGGGGAAAGCTGCGAGCCGGGCGGAGGCGACGTCGCCCTCGCAGATCTCGGTCGCGAGGCGCTCTGGGACGGAGAATTTCATCTTGATCGGCTTGACGATGGAAATTTCGATAAGCGCCTTGCCTGACCCCAGAAATTCGCCCGCGCTGGCCATTCTGCCGGAAACAATACCCTTGATTCCGGCGTGCACCTCGGTGTCGCGCAATGATTTTTCCGCCATCGCCACGGCCACCTTAGCGCCCTCTAGCTGGGCTTCGGCCAGCTCGAGCTGAGTCTTGAACAGGTCAAATGTGCTCTGCGTGATCGCTCCGTCGTCAAAGAGAATCTTCTTGCGGTTGAATTCGTTGAGGGCGTTGTTGAGACTGGCTTCGGCTACGGCCAGTTGCGCCTTGGCATTGCGCAAACCCAGCTGGTAATCCTCCGGATCGATCTGGGCTATCAATGTCCGCTCGTTAACCGGATCGCCGACATCGACATTTACCTGGAGCAGCGTACCCCCCACCTTGGGGCTGATAGTGACCAGCTCTTTGGCGAAAAAGCTGCCGATCGCCCTGTGCTCACCATTCGTCTGAACCTCCCGCACAACGGCCAACCTGCTCCCGACGACGTCTCCGGCCGACACAGGATCGGCCGTTGCCGTGCTCTCGGCCTCCGCCTTCGAGTTCAGCGAGACCTTGTCAGTACCGCCTCCGCTGCAGGCCGCCAGCAAAGCGAGAAAAGCGAGCCCGGTCGCCAGCGCCATAATTTTCCTTATCATTACTATTTCTCCTGGTTTTGAATATCCACTACGGGAAGCCCGAGGTTCTTACGCAAACTGAACAACGCCAGCACCTCGTCAGTGGTCAGGTTCGACAAAGCCTTCTCCGCCTCGATCAATTGCTGCCGGCCATCCTGGACGTCGAGGTCGGTTGCCTCTCCCACCTTGTAGAAGCGCTCGATGTCCTCGTAGGCACGGCGGGCGGTTTCCACCGCCTTCTTGGAAGTCTGCAAGGCCTTGTTGGCGCTTGCGAAATCGAGATAGGCCCGGGTGATTTCGGCCCCGGCCTGCTTGCGCAGGAGTTGGCGTTGCAACACCGCCTGGCGGTAGGTCGCTTTGGCCGTTGCTTTGTTCACCGCGCTGAGGCCTCCGTCGTAGATGGGCACGCTGACGTTGAGGATCAGCTTCCAGAATGCGCTGGACGGGAATGCCGCCCGCTGGCGAGTGTAGTTGAAGTTGAGGAAAACCGAGGGCAGCCTCTCGCCGGCGGCAATGCCGATATTCAAGTCGGCGATTTCCATCTGCTTCTCTGCCGCCAACAGGTCGGATCGCTCTTTCAGTCCGAACTCCACCAGAGCCGCAACATCGCCCGCAGGCAGGGTGGGAACCTGCTCAATTTCCTTCAGCCGGAACGGCGGTTTGATGCCGCAGAGAACAGCGAGGTCCTCCTTCGCCTTGGCCAGCTCGTTCTCGGAGAAAATCAACTGCAACTCAGCGCCTGCGACGCCCGACTCGGCCCGCAGCACGGAGGTGCGGACAGCCTCACCCGCCTTGAACAGCACCTCTGCCTGGCGGAGCTGCCGCCTGGTCAGTTCGAGTGCCTCCCGATCGATCGCCAGATTACGTTGAGCCTTAAGCACCCTCGCGTAACCCGCAGCCACTCCCAGCAGCGTCTCGCGCGTGGCTGTGTCGAGGTTGTCTTTGCTGAGCCCGATGTTGATGCCACTTTGCCTCAGGGCCTTGAAGCTTCTGCCGCCAATGTAAACGGGCTGGGAGACATTGAAAGACATATTCCAGTCGTAGAGCGGGGTGATCGTGAAGCCGCCGCCCGACTCGTTCTCCATCCCGGGGAGGCTGAAGTCGATCACTTGCGCCTTGTCGTTGCGCGTCAGTGCTGTGGAGAAACTCGAGGATGGAATGAGGGCTGACCAGGCCATACGCCTGAGCAACTCGCTCTTGTTCACCTCCTCTCCGGCCTGGGCGATAATCTCGTTGGTGCCCAATGCCGCGCGCATCACGTGCTCGAGGTCGAGAAGAGGCCCTTCGTCCTGAGCTGAAGCCGAAGCCGCGAGCATCAAGATCGCCAACAGCGTTAGTGTTTTGCGCGTCATAGTAATTAGTCCTTGTTTAATGAGATCCCATTGAGAAACATCTCCACGAGAAACTTGGCATCAGCGTACTCGTCCTCGCGGAGCTCGTAAATCTGCTTCATCAGCATCGCGTGCGAGGACTTGAGGAAGATGAGCCCAAGCAGCCTGGAGTCGGCCTCGACTATCTCGCCGCGCTCCATCGAGCGCGCGAACATTCTGCTCATGATCTCGAGCGCATGCGTATAGCGGTCGCAGAGATCTCTTGCCGCATCTGAATTCGCCGCGTGGGTCAAGGCCTGAGCCTGATGATGGCTCATCTTGAAGAAATCGCTGTACCTCCTGGACGACTCGTTGAGCACGTCCAGGACTCGGAACATCTTCTCCCTGATCGTGCCGTCCCACTCCACAGCTTCCTCGATTTCTTCATTCACGTTCTGCATTACTTGCGACATCACGCTCATCAAGAGCTGATCCTTGTCCTTGAAATAAAGGTACACGGTGCCCTTGGCCACCCCCGCTGCCGACGCAAGCCGCTCCATCGTCAAGCGGTCGATCCCCTCGTCTCTCACCAGCTTGATAGCGGCCTCGATAATCTCCCTGGTGCGAAACCTGCTGATAATCTCACTTCTGCTGAGTTTTTCCGGAGACATGTTCTCCTCGCATTTGCTTCCGGTTGACCGAGCGGTCACTTATATGACCTGCTGGTCAACGTGTCAACAGATAAATACGGTAAAAAAAGAGGATAGTTCCGGAAATTACGCATCTTTTCGCACGAATACTCTGACGCTCAGGCACGGAGCGGTACGGAGAGAAAAGGAAGCACTTTTCTCCTGTCGACCTTGGCCCTCGGCCAAGAGGGCTGTATAATCCCGAAGCGCGGAGCCAAGTTGAGCGACCGCTGACGGGGGAATCGTATGGATATCGGCATTCCGAAAGAGACAATCATGGGCGAGGACAGGCTGGCCCTCTCACCGCTGGCCGTTAAGACCCTGGTGGAGCACGGCCACAGCGTCTACATCGAAGGAGGTGCGGGCCTGGCGAGCAACTACCAGGACGCCGAGTTCACGAAGGCCGGCGCGATGGTTGTCTACAGCCACGACGAGGCTTTCGGGCGCGCGCAGCTGGTCCCCAAGGTGCAACGTCCCGGTCCTGCAGAGCTGGACATGCTCAACGAGGAGCAGATCCTTTTCAGCTTCATGCACCTCGCCGCAGCCCGGGAGGAGCACGTCCGCGCGATGATGGAGAAGGGGATCACTGCGATCGGCTATGAGATCATCGAGGACGATGACGGCTCGCTTCCGATTGTTCGCAGCTTCAGCGAGATCGCTGGGTACATGTGCCTGCAGGTGGCAGCCCGGTGTCTGGAGGTGCAGTGCGGCGGCCGCGGCATCATGCTCGGGGGAGCGCCCGGGGTGCCGCCGGCGGAGGTGGTGATCATCGGCGCCGGCAACCTCGGCTGCAATGCTACGGAGGCGGCTTTAGGCCTCGGCGCCAGGGTAACGCTGCTCGATATCAACGTCGGCCAACTGCGCCGCGCCCTGCGGCATATCCACAGCCCGATAGTGACAGCTACCGCCACACCAGGCCACATCGAGACCGCGCTCAGCTACGCCGATGTGTTGATCATCGCCGTCGGCGTGCACCACGGCGCCAGGGCGCCGATGATTGTCAGCCGCGAGATGGTGCGCGGGATGAAAGCCGGCGCGGTGATCATCGACACGGCGATTGACCAGGGCGGCGCGGTGGAGACCAGCCGACCGACCACCATCACTAATCCATCCTTCGTGGAGGAAGGGGTGGTGCACTATTGCGTGCCAAACATGACCGCGGCGGTCCCACGCACAGGCAGCCGCGTGCTGGCCAACGCATCCCTGCCTTACGTGCTCGACATCGCCGACGAGGGTCTGGACGCCGCCCTGCTCAAGCAGCCACCGCTGGCGCGCGCCGTCTCCATTTACCGCGGCAAATGTTGTAACTCCGAAATCGCAGAGCTCTTCGGGCTGGACTACACGCCCCTCTCGGAGCTTATTAATAAGGAGTAGTAATGAGCCCACTGAATTACCGCAAGCGTATAACAACGCCTGAGGAAGCGGTAAAGACGATAGAGAGCGGCAACCGGGTCTGGATCCATCCCGGCACGGCCACGCCGTTGCGCCTGGTGGAGGCGATGACCCAACGCGGGCCGGAACTGAAGGACGTCGAGGTGGTCCACCTGCTGCACTTCGGCCCCGCCGATTACGCGAAGCCTGAGATGGAGGGCCACTTCCGGGTAAACAACTTCTTCATCGGCTCCAACGTGCGCGACGCCGTCAACGAGGGGCGTGCCGACTTCATTCCCATCTTCCTCGGCGAGGTTCCGGGCCTCTTCCACCGCGGCGAGATGAAAATCGACGTCGCGCTCCTGCACCTCTCGCCGCCTGACGAACATGGCTTCTGCTCCTTCGGCTGCGGCGTCGACTGCACAAAAGCCGCCGCCCAGCATGCGAAGTACCGCATCGCCCAGATCAATCCAAATATGCCGCGCGCGCTCGGCGACAGCTTCATCCACGTGCGCAAACTCGACTACATCGTCGAGGTCGATGAGCCGGTCATCCAGCTGCCGCAACGACCGGTCGAGGAGATGCACAAACGGATCGCCGCCAACATAGCCCCTCTGATCGAGGACGGCTCGACCCTGCAGATGGGCATCGGAGGCATCCCCGACGCGGTGCTGCTTTTCCTCGAGGGGAAGAATGACCTCGGCGTGCACACCGAGATGTTCAGCGACGGAGTCATCCCGCTGATCCAGCAGGGCATCCTCACCGGCGAACGCAAGTCGCTCCATCCCGGCAAGGTGGTTGCCAGCTTCTTCTTCGGCACCGAAGGCGGCGAGCTTTACGACTTCGTCGACAACAATCCGATCTTCGAATTCCACCCCAGCGACTACGTCAACGATCCCTACATCATCGCCGAGAACGAGAAATTCGTTGCCATCAACAGCGCGATCCAGGTCGACCTCACAGGCCAGGTCTGCGCCGACTCAATCGGCTATGAGTTTTACAGCGGTATCGGCGGGCAGGTCGACTTCATCCGCGGCGCGGGGCGCAGCAAGGGCGGCAAACCGATCATCGCCCTGCCATCGACCGCCAAGGGCGGCAAGATCAGTCGCATTGTTCCACTGCTCGACCGCGGCGCCGGCGTCGTCACCAGCCGCGGCGACGTCCACTACGTCGTCACCGAGCACGGC
>DATKUA010000181.1:0-3867 GCA_035530855.1 Acidobacteriota bacterium
TCCCCGGCCACGGCAAGATCTGCGGCACGGCGGAGATCGACCGCAACATCAAGTACCTCAAAGACTTACTGGCGAAAAACAAGTGAGAATCACCGGGCGCCGGGCGGATAAGGGGATTTCTCCCAAGGCGGCCTTGGAGTGGTATACTGCCCGCCGGCTTTTTCATCCATTGCGTGAGGTCGCTCGATGAGATTCGGTATCACCGGCTTGCCCAAGACCGGCAAGACCACGCTTTTCAACCTGCTCTGCGGCGCGGAGCTCGACACCGGCAAGTTCGCGGCCACCAAGGAGGAGGTGCACGTCGGCGTCGCCCACGTGCCCGAGCCACGCCTGGAAAGGCTGGCGGCGTTCGAGAAGTCGCCGAAAAAGGTGGCGGCGACGATCGACTTTCTCGACTTCGCGGGCCTAGGCATCGGCACCGAGAGGGAGAGCAAGCTGATCGGAGATCTGCGCACCGTCGATGCCATCGTGCACGTCGTGCGCGCCTTCGAGGATCCCGAGCTCCCCCACCCCGCCGGCTCGATCGATCCCGCGCGCGACGCCGCGGCGGCCGAAGTCGACATGATCGTCAACGACCTCATCGTCGTCGAAAACCGCCTGCCGCGCTTGGAGGCGACCATCGCCAAGGCCAAAACCGACGAGTTGTTACACGAAAAGCAAGTGCTGGAACAGATCAAAGCCTACCTCGAAGAAGAGCGTCCCCTGCGCGCGGTAGACCTGGATGAAGACGTGCGGCGCATCATCAAGGGTTACCGCTTCCTTTCCGCCAAGCCGCTCCTGCTTGCGCTCAATATCGGCGAGGACGAAGCCTCCGATCTCGACGCGGCGCCGGCCCGCTGGAAAATCAGCGAGTTCGCGGCCAAGCCGGGCGTCGGCGTATGCCCGCTCAGCCTCAAGCTCGAGCTGGAAATCGCCCGCCTCGACCCCGGCGACCGCGAGGAATTTCTCAAGGAACTCGGTATCGAGAATCTCGGCGCGGAGCGCCTGCTGCACTCCGCCTACTCCCTACTCGGCCTCATCACCTTCTTCACCGGCAACGAAAAGGAGGCGCGCGCCTGGCCCCTGCGCGCAGGCAGCACGGCCCTCGACGCCGCCGGCACGGTCCACACCGACATCGCCCGCGGCTTCATCCGTGCCGAGGTCATCGCCCTCGACGACCTCCTCGCCGCCGGCTCCTGGGCCGAAGCCCGTAAACGCGGCACCCTGCGTCTGGAAGGCCGCGATTACATCGTGCAGGACGGCGACGTCGTCAACGTCCGCTTCAACATCTAGAGCGGCGGCGCGTTTCACCGCCGTCCATTCTGTTGCAATTCCACGTAATTTACTGTACAATAAGGCCTTAGAAGAGATACAGCTTGAGGAAAGCTGAATTAATACATGTCCGCTACGGCCACCTTCGAGACCAGCGAGCGACAGCCGCGGCTACAACGAACCAGCCACCGCCACCGCTTTTTCGGCGCGATCCCGAAGCTCACCGGTGAGCTCTGGACCGCCCGCCAACGCCAGATGCATTCCCTGCACTACATCATCAGCTACCGCGCCAGCTTCAAGCCGGAGTTGCCCGAGTGGTTCATCGAGCGCTACAGCAAGCCCGGCGACGTCGTCCTCGACCCCTTCGCCGGTCGCGGCACCACCGCCCTGCAGGCCAACCTCATGGGCCGCGTCGCCTGGTCGGCCGACATCAACCCCCTCAGCGAGCGCATTATCTCCCCCAAGACCAATCCCGTGCCTCTGGATGAGATCGAGCGCAGGCTGCAGCAGGTCGACTGGCGCCGCCCCTCGCGCAACGGCATCGACCTCTCGATGTTCTACCACCCGCGCACCGAGCGCCGCATCAGGTCGCTGCGCGACCACCTGGCGGCCGCGCGCAGCCCCGTCGACCGCTTCATCGAGCTCATCGCACTCTCGCGCCTCCACGGTCACAGCCCGGGCTTCTTCAGCGTCTACTCCTTCCCGCAGATCTCCATCCCGCCCGAGGCCCAGAACCGCATCAACCGGCGCAGAAAGCAGCGACCCGGATTCCGCCCCGTGCCGGAGTTGATCCTGCGCAAAGCCCGCCGCGCCCTGCGCGACGGCCGCATCGAGGAGATTGTGGAGGCCGGCCGCAGCAACCGTGTTCTCACCGCCGACTCGCGCAACCTCGAAGGCATACCCGACGCCGGCGTCGACCTCGTCGTCACCTCGCCCCCCTTCCTCAACAAGGCCGACTACATCGCCGACAACTGGCTCGAATTCTGGTTCTGCGGCATCGATGCCGATCCCTTCGCCGCCGACCTGCTGGTCACGCCCGATCTCGGCGTCTGGCGCCGTTTCATCGCCGACAGCTTTCGCGAGATCCACCGTGTGCTCAAGCCCGGCTGCCGCGCCGTCGTCGAAGTCGGCGAAGTTGAGATGGGCGGCCGCCTGATACACCTCGACGAGGAGCTCCTCGACATCGCCGCCGACCTCTGCCGCGAGGGCGTCCGCCTCGTCCCCGAGCGCATCTACATCCACCGCCAGCGCTTCACCAAGCTAGCCAACTGCTTCCGCGTCGACAACAACCTCAAGGGCACCAACACCCACCGCCTCGTCGTCTTCGCCAGGGAATAGCTCCCTGCCATTCCGCACTTGCACTCCGCCGCCCGCCTGCCTATAATCTCACCTTCTGAGCGCGCCCTTAGCTCAGCTGGATAGAGCGTCTGACTACGGATCAGAAGGCCGCGGGTTCGAATCCTGCAGGGCGCGCCATTTATCCTTTTATCGCGCCTTGATCCCCGCTATAGCTCCGCGCACCAGTGTGTAGGCCAATCCTCAGCGGCTTCTGTCTGTCGTCCGCCCACTGTAGAACGCTATCGATTTCTTGACTGCGCTTCGAAGTAGTCTTTGTATTGCCTGTGGATCCTGAGGTATTCGTTGATGTAGTCCCTATCGATAATCCTGTTCCTTACGACCTTGTTGCCTTCGAGAGTGGTCTTCGAGCTGGTTATTGTTCCGGCAAAAAAAGTCTTAACCTCTTGCGGCTCCTCGATCTCATCCTCGGCAGCGATTTTGGTGTACACAGCAGGGGGGGCTATTCTCATTGACATCCTTGGGTAGTATTCCTCGGCCGCGTCTTCGTCTGTGAAGATGTACTCGGTGCGGTAAATCAGGCGCTCGTCCTCGAAGATGGTGTATCTCACTATCATTTGGTATTTTCTGGAAGCCGACTCGCGCATGTAAGCCAGTTGCGCATTGGTCGCTCCCCTGCGCTCCCGAGCATCTATGTTGCTCTGTCTCATCGTCGAAATGAGTTGAACACTCCAGTCGATGTGGTCACCGACCAAATCGAGAACGCTGTAATACTCGTCTGTGTAATCGAGGCTTTTCTGCAGCCCCAGTCCCGATAAGACCATGCTTTTCAACAGCTCGATTTCGCCGCATACGAGCAGGACGTCGGGCTCGGATTCGCAAAGATAGAGGTGCTCCCGCTGCGTCTGGCCGTCCCTGCTGAATGAGCAGATGGGCAGCTTTCCAACTTTAACGCCTGTATCCGACACGGCCCCGGCCTTCAAGGCTTCTTCAATGTGCAGTCGGAGGCCGGAGATATCGTATATCCAAGCGTATTCTTCGATGCCGGGGGGATTGATATAGATCTCACCGGTTCTTTCGGCTTTCGCCACCTCCTTCTGAAGCCGGCGGACGTTGTAGATGATGATTTTGTAGGACCTGAGGACGTCGGCATCGGGAAACGGAAGGTCGTGATTTGAGACTTTGCCGGCAAAGAATTCGGTGTGTTCTCGGTAGATCGTGGTTTTCTTGATGGCTTCCTGATGCCTGAATGAGAGCAGTGTATAAGCCCCCTCGGGGATGTACTTTATGTATCTGTCGTGCTCGAGGACCTGGCCCTGG
>DATKUA010000182.1:0-12849 GCA_035530855.1 Acidobacteriota bacterium
ACTGGAGATGCCCGCATTGCACTGGAGCGCAGCCCTGAAAGCAATGATTGCTGATTTTGTCTCTACTAAAGATGTTATCTGATTTCATTGCAGATTCATCAAAAGACTTCTGCTGATGAGCCGAATATCTCCTGACATTCCTCCCCCGGCGGTGGCGATTTCCGGTTATTCGGGCTCGGGCAAGACCACGCTGATCGAAAGCACTATTTCCCGGTTGTTCGGTAGGGGGCTCGCCGTCGGCTACCTCAAGGCCGATGCGCACCGCATCGATGCAGACGAGCGCGCCAAAGACTCCCAGCGAGCAAGGCAAGCAGGGGCTGCGGTTAGCATGGTCAGCCAGGCAGACGAGTCCTGTGGTTGGGAACATCACATGGGCGATTTCACCAATCCTCCCTCCGCGGTCGAGAGACGCCTGATCGAGCACTGCGCCCGCAGCGCTCTTTTCGACCTGAAGGAGAGCTTCCGGGGTTGTGATTTGCTGCTGGTCGAAGGAATGAAGTATTCCGCGTTGCCCAAGGTCCTCGTCAACAGGCTCGATAATCCCCGCGGAATACTGCCGCGCGAAAGCCTGCGCCGGGTGTTGATGGAAATACGGTCGACCGATTCGAGTGAGGCGGTGCGGGCGGCCGAAGAAGCCATCGGATCTGTGCTCGATTCGCCTGCGCGCAAAGCAGCATGTGGCATGGCTGGCGTGGTCCTGGCGGGTGGGCCGTCATCCAGGATGGGGCGGGACAAGGCTCTGCTGCCGCTGAATTATCCCCAGACAAGAGCCTGCGCCGTGACGTGGCTGGAACGCGCCTGCTGCCTGTTGTCGCAATGCTTCAGCAAGACGGTCATTGCAGGCAGTGTTATCGACGCGGGCGGAAACGGGTCGTCATCTTTTGGAACCGGATTCGAATCCTTCACCGACAAGCGTCCGGGGGCCGGGCCGTTGTCCGGCATCGAATCCGCTCTGGAGAGACTCGCCTGCGCCGTGCTGGTTTTGCCTTGTGATCTGCCTTTGATGGATGAGGAAGTTATCGATCTCTTAATGGCGGGACGGGATGGCTCGGCATCGGCGACACTATTTCACGACGAAAACGGTTTACCCATGCCCCTGCCTTTGATTGTCGAACCCGATGCTCTCCGGCCGTTGACGCGCTACCTGGAGTCCGGTGGAAGAAGTGTCGCGGGATTTCTGGCAATGATCGGCGTAAAACTCCTGCGCTTTCCGCAAGAACTCCGGTATCAACTGGCAAACATCAATACTCTCGAGGATCTCAAGTCTCTATCCTGAGATGGAAACTTTCGATTCTTGTTGGAAGCGATATGTTGGAAAACGCAAATAATTTCGACAAAAAACCGTGCGCGGGATAAGATGCGTTGTATTCGGTTTTAGACATCAATCCATATAATCGCGGGGGAAAAGAACCATGCGCAGGTTGACTGTTATTGCCGCAGTTTTTTGCGCGGCACTGATTCCTCTGCAGCTCGCAGCCCAGGAGAAACTCAACGAGGAAGGCAAGAAGCTGCATGCGATCTTCGACGAGGAGTGGGAATGGGCGATGAAGCAATTCCCGCCGATGGCCACTTACTTCGGCGACTACCGCTGGAACGATCAGTTGGGATCGTTCGGCCTGGAGGCGCTCGAGCGGAATAAGCAGCACGATTTCGAGGTGCTCAAAAAAATTGAGCAGATCGATCGCACACTCCTCTCCGAGCAGGACAAGGTGAATTTCGATCTCTACATCGAGCAGCGCAAACAGAGCATCGCCGGCCACGAATTCCCTGCGACATTAATGCCCATGAACCAGCAGATGGGTATCCACTCGATGTTGCCGATGCTGCCGCAGATCTGCCCCTTTAAGACTGCCAGGCATTACGATGATTACATCTCGCGCCTGCGCCAGGTTTCGCGGGTGATGGATGAGATGATCGAGCTGATGCAGGAGGGCTTGAAGCGGGGTGTGACGCCGCCCAAGGTCACCGTGCGCGCCGTGGCCGACCAGATCAAATCGCAGATCGTCGAGGATCCGACTAAAAGTGTGCTCTATTTCCCCTTTCTCCGTTTCCCCGATTCGGTGAGCGAGGATGAGCGGGAAAGGCTGAAGACCGAAGCCGCCGCAGCCATCGCCGAGGGAATTCTGCCCGCATACCAAAAGCTCCATGACTATTGGCTGAACGAGTATTACCCGAAGTGCCGCGCGACCTTTGGTTACCTTCATCTGCCAAATGGCAAGCAGTGGTATGCCTACCTCGCCAAATCTCATACGACCACCGACCTGACGCCCGAAGAGATTCACCAGATCGGCCTCGACGAGGTCAAACGCATCAGAGCGGAGATGGATAAAGTAATCGAAGAGAGCGGATTCGAGGGCAGTTTCGAGGAATTTGCCGAGTACCTGCGCACCGATCCCAAGTTCTACTACACCAAAGCCCAGGATCTGGTTACAGGTTATCGTGACATCTGCAAACGCATCGACGCAGAACTGCCACGCTTGTTCCGCACCCTGCCGCGACTGACTTTCGGCGTCAAGGAAGTACCGATGTTCACCGCCCCCTCACAGACGACCGCCTACTACAATCCCGGCTCGCTGGAGGCCGGCCGCTCGGGCACCTATTACGTCAATACCTACAAGATCGACACGCGCCCGAAGTGGGAAATGGAGGCACTTTCCATCCACGAGGCGATACCCGGACACCACTTCCAGATCTCGCTGGCGCAGGAGTTGACCGACCTGCCGCAGTGGCGCCGCAACGCCGGCTACACCGCCTACGTCGAGGGCTGGGCGCTCTACTGCGAGAGCCTCGGCCCGGACCTCGGCTTTTATAAGGACCCGTATTCGAAATTCGGCCAGCTCACCTACGAGATCTGGCGCGCCATCAGGCTGGTCGTCGATACCGGCATCCATTACTACGGCTGGGACAGGCAGAAAGCCATCGATTACTTCAAGGCCAATTCGCCCAAGCAGGAGCACGACATCACCGTGGAGGTCGACCGCTACATGGTGATGCCCGCCCAGGCGCTTGCCTACAAGATCGGCGAACTCAAAATCAAGGAACTGCGCGCTTTTGCCGAAGCGGAGATGGGTGAGAGCTTCGATATCAGGGAATTCCACGACGAATTGCTGCTCAACGGAGCAGTGCCGCTATCGGTACTCGAGAAGATGATTAAGGAATATGTCGCCGAGAAGAAAGCAGGGCAGCCGGACAGCTGATCCGAGGCTTCGAGCGTATTCAACAGCAGTAGGGGAGGCGCTTCAAAATACACAGTTGGTTTATCAGGAAAGGGGAAGTCCATGCGAAGGGTTATGATTCTTGCCGCAGTGTTTGTCTCTTGCCTCTTGACGGTCCAGTGCGCTCAGGATCAGGAGGCGGAGGAGGGCGCGAAACTCAGTGCCATTTTCGATGAGGAATGGGAATGGTCGCTGAAAGATGATCCCACGCGGGCGACCCGCGAAGGGGACTACCGTTACAACGACCGCCTCGCCGAGACCGGCCTTGATGCGATCAAACGGCGGCAGCAGCACGACGTGGAAGTGCTGGATAAACTGGAGGATATCGACTGCTCGAAGCTATCCGAAGCTGATCAATTGAATTACGACCTTTTCCTCGAACAACGCAAGCTCAAGATCGAGGGACACAAGTATCCCGGCTACCTGATGCCGATTCACCAGCGTGGCGGGCCGCAGTCGAGGCTGGTCTCACTGCCGGAAATCTCGCCGTTCCGCAATCTAAAGGACTACGAGGATTACATCAGCCGCCTGAATCAGATCCCCTCGGTGCTGGGCGGTACGACGGAGTTGATGCGGGAAGGGCTGAAACAGGGAGTCACCCCCTGCGAAGTTCCGGTGCGCAGAGTCGCTGATCAGATCATTACCCACGTCGTTACAAAAGCCGAGGACAGCCTCTTCTTCAAACCGTTCACCGCTTTCCCGGAGAGCATTCCCGAAGCCGAGCGCGAGAGGCTGACAAGCCTCGGCTCAGAAGCGATCACCGGCAAGGTGGTACCGACTTTCAGGGATCTGCTTGTCTTCTGGCAGAACGAGTATTATCCGAACTGCAGGAGCACGCACGGCTGGCTCGCGCTGCCCAACGGCAAGGAGTGGTACAAATATCTGGTCAAGCGCATGACCACCACCGATCTGACCCCCGAAGAGATTCACGAGATCGGCCTGCGGGAAGTGGAGCGCATCAGAGCGGAGATGGATAAAGTCATCGAGCAAAGCGGCTTCGACGGCGGTTTTGAGGAATTCGTTGAATTCCTCCGCAGCGATCCGCAGTTCTATTACACCGATAAGGAGGACTTGATCACCGGCTATCGCGACATCAACAAGCGCGTCGACGCCGAGCTTCCGCGCCTGTTCCGTACGATGCCGCGCCTTACCTTCGGCGTCAAAGAGATACCCGCCTTCACGGCACCCTCTCAGACCACGGCATACTACAGCCCCGGCTCGCTCGAGGCCGGGCTTTCGGGGACCTTCAACGTCAACACCTACATGCTGGATACGCGGCCCAAGTGGGAAATGGAGCCGTTGTCGATCCACGAGGCGGTGCCGGGCCACCACTTCCAGATTTCACTCGCGCAGGAACTGAGCGATCTGCCTCGCTGGCGCCGCCACGTTTCGTATACGGCTTTCGTCGAGGGCTGGGCGCTCTACTCTGAGAGCCTCGGCGAAGAGATGGGCTTCTACAACACGCCCTACACCAAGTTCGGCCAGTTGACTTACCAGGTGTGGCGCGCCATCCGGCTCGTGGTCGATACCGGCATCCATTACTACGGCTGGGACCGCCAGCGGGCGATCGATTACTTCAAGGCCAATTCAGCCAAAACCGAGCACGACATCGCTCAGGAGATCGACCGCTACATGACAGCCCCCGCGCAGCCGTTGGCCTACAAGATCGGCGAGCTGAAGATGACCGAACTGCGCCGCTTCGCCGAACAGGAACTCGGGGATGATTTCGACATCAGGGAATTCCACGACGAGATATTGCTCGACGGCGCTCTGCCGCTCGATATTCTGGATCGGAAAATCAGGAGCTACGTGGAGGAGAAGAAGAAAAGCCTGAATAACTGAGATAATAAGGCGGCCTGCTCATCTGGAGTGTTTTGCATGAACAGGCCGCTATTTCTATCTGCGAGTGATTTCAACAGGCTCAGGTCTCCGCTTCCTCCCCCTCTTCCTGCTCAAACAACTCCTCCACCGGTTTGCGCAGATCTTCTGAATCGCTCTCCGATATCTCGTAAATCCAGCCGTTGTGTCTCTGGTTAAAAGCCTCGGCCGCATCGCCAGCCAGCAACAGCGCTTCCTTCTCCTTCAGCGAATCTTCAGCCTCGTCGGGAGAAATCGTCACCTGGCCGACCGCCGGAGGCCGCGCCGAGAGACTGATGTAGTATTTGTCGCCGGACTTTGCCGATTGGATGGTGTAAGAAAGGCCGGATTCGAAAGTGCAAACGTAGGTGCCGTCCCAAACAAGTTGCAGTTCGTCGGCGCGCCTGACAT
The DNA here is from genome assembly GCA_035530855.1 of Acidobacteriota bacterium. Taxonomy (GTDB): domain Bacteria; phylum Acidobacteriota; class DATKUA01; order DATKUA01; family DATKUA01; genus DATKUA01. The sequence continues at coordinate 5,484 of DATKUA010000182.1, forward strand.
CATCGAATGAGAGGTAATCGAGCGCCTCGAAAACACTACCGCAGGCTTCTTCGTCAGCCGTCTTGCCGTTAGGTATATCGAGCAGGATGATCTTACCCTCCTCGTCTTCCCCGTCAGCAGGCTTCCTGACAAGTGTGTAACCTCCGAGGCTGGTGATCACATCTACGCGCGCAATCTTCTCTGTCTCAAGGTCCTCAAAAAGCTCGTCATTCATATAGTCCGTGGCGTTGGTGTCGATGGTGAAGGTTTTTTCCGTGCTGTAAACCGCGTTTTCAGCGATCAGCCTGACATGGGATCCGGCACCCCGTGAGACCTGCTTGCCCTTGATGATGCCCGCGATCTGCTTGCCTTCGAGATCGCTCAGGATAATCGTGATCGCGTCCTCACTCCCTTCAGCGACACCGAGTTCGCCGTGATTAGCCGCCGAGTCTGTGATCTTTTCGGCGAGCCGTGTTTCCAAAAGGTCGATGAGCAGATTGTTTATCTTCACCGTGTCCGCGGGATATCCGTTCTTCTCCTCGATGACGAAGCCCTCTTCGGAGCGCTTCAGTGTGACTTCATCTTCGCCCTTCTTGATCTTGATCGAGCCGATCTTTTCGGGATCGAGGCCCTGCAGCAGCGGTGTGCCGCTCTTGAACGATTCGCGCGAGAAATCCAGCCCGGAGTAGAGCAGGGCGGTGAGGATGATCAGGATGGAAGCGGTGACGGCAAGTATGATCAGGTTTCTCTCGCTCATCAGTCGATCCTCCTAGTTGCGTAAAGCCTCGCTTTGCCGAGGCGGATGACTGCAATAACTATCGCGATCAGCAGAACCACGGCCGGTGCAAACACCATGTTGAGCGTTTGCAGGGTGGAGCCGAGCGACTCGATTGCTTCGCGCTTGCTGGCGCTCAGCCGGCGCAATTCCTTGCGGGCGGCGCGGATCTCTTCTTCGACATTCTGACGCTCGGCCAACGCTGCGCTCTCCACGAGCTTGATGTTCTCCTCGTCCGCCGTTTCGCCGAGTTCTTCCAGGCGCTTCTCATACTGGGCGATCTTAGCGTTGACTGCATCGACTTCTGCCGACGTGGCCTCCTCGGCCTGCTTCTCGATCTCGTCGACAAGCGTGAACGGCCGCTGGAACTGGCCGCGCGAGCGAATCTTGATCAAACTGCTCGAGCCGCCGAGAAAGTCGAGGGCATTGAGGATCAGCGAGGCGTTGTCGCCGGATTGCGCCATTCCGAAGAACGTCTGCTCGTAGGCGAGCATGTTGGAGATCATGTCGACATCGGCGACCACGATCACCGAGGCCTCAGGTGAGGCTTCTTTCAGCACAGGCCCTGGCTCGATCTCCTCTTCTGCGGATTCTCCCGCTGACTCGTCCTCTCCCTCGTCTTCCTCCTCTGCAACAGCAGCAGGGGGACCGTCGGGGAAGTTGGTGGTCAGCTTGCCGCTGATGCGGCAGGCCAGCATCAGGGGCTCGGTGCCGTCGGCGACAGCCCTGTTCATCGCTTCGGGATTGGGCATCTGAAGCTCGAAGGGGCCGGAGGGCTTCCAGGTGTTGCCGACTTCGCTGGTGCTCAGCAGCGGTGTTACCGTCACGCCCTGCTTCACTTTATCCTCGACGGTCGTCAGAGCGCCGGCGTAAAGCAGGCGAATGTTGTGAAGGTTGCCGGCGATGACTTCATCATGGTTGACGTTCTCGTCGGTCAGGCCAAGGTAAGTGATGATCGCCACCGGCGGCTGGCCCTGATAGATGCCGGCTTTGATCGCCAGGTTACGGTCAGCGGCTATCAGCCCGGGATCCATTTCGACCCCCCAGTTCCGCAGCAGCGCGTTAAGCTCTGAGGAAGCCTTGTAGCTCATGCCGGCATAGGGATTCTGCGGGTCGCGCGGCGGTTGGTCGTTGAGGCAATGCGGGTCGATGAAGACAAACAGCTTGCCGCCGCCCATGACGAACTGGTCGATGGCAAAGAGGGTTTCTTGCGCGAGATCCTTCGGGTGGATGACCATCAGGTAGTCGATGTCGCCCGGGACCTCCTCGAGCGGATCACTGAGCGATTGCAGTTCGTAGCCGTCACGCATTTGTGCCGTGATCGTCCAGGGCTGCGGCGGCGTGCGGCCCTGCATCTGCATCATCTGCATCATGTAGGGCGACATGTCACCGCCCATTACGGGCAGCGAAGAGATCACGCCCACCTTGCGCTTGTCCCTGCTCGTGACGCTCGAAATCAGCTTGGATATGTCGTACTCGACGAATTCCTGCCGGTCGGGCTCGAAGAACTCGATCACCTTATCCTTGCCCAACTCGCTCTCGGCGGCGAGGCCGAAGAAAAAGCCCTCTTCCTCGGAGATCTGGAATCGCTTGATGCCGTAGCGCATGGCCTCGTCCTCCTCGTCGGAGAACGGTCGCGGGTCGATGACTTCCAGCCGCAGACGGCCGCCCGACAAGCCGATGTATTCCCCCAGCAGGTCGCGGACGTAGAGGTAGTAGTTGTTGTAGAAGCGGATCCCCTCGGGACCCTTCATCGCCGCGACGCGCGCATAGAACAGCTTGAGGCGCACAGTCTGGCTCAGCTCCGCGAGAATGGTGCGCGTCCCGTCCGACAGGGTGTAGACGCCGTGCTCGGTGAGGTCGAGTCGGGTGCTTCCGGCGATTTTGTTGATCACAAGCACGGCGGCTATCGATATCACCAATATCAGAACCGCCGCAATAATTACTCTGGTAGCAGCGCTCATCAGCCGGCCCTCCTCTCTCGTAGAATCACGATGTTGGCCCAAAGCCATCCAGCTGAGATCAGCAGGAAGAACATCAGGTCGCGCAGCTCGATGACGCCCCGCTGCATCGAGTTGAAATGCGATTCGAAGCTGAGGCTTTCCATCGCCTCGACGAATCCGCCCGGCAGCAGAGTGGCAACGTATTCCATCGCCGCGGGGCTGGCCGCATAGAGAAAGACTGAGCATGCAACCACGCCGAGCACGAAGGCGATCACCTGATTCCGGGTGATGCCGGAGAAGAAGCTGCCGATGGCGAGATAGCTGCCGGAGAGCAGAATGCTTGCCAGGTAACCGGTCAGGATCGGTCCCGGATCGGGCTGGCCGAGCACGAAGACCGTGATCACCAAAGGGAAAGTCAGCAGCAGCGCGATCACGATCACGGTCCAGGCTGCCAGGAACTTGCCTAGGACTGCCTGTGTGGTCGTCACCGGCAGAGAAAAGAGCAGCTCGATCGAGTTGGTCCTGCGTTCCTCTGCCCACAGCCTCATAGCCAACGCCGGCGAGAGGAAGACGAACAGCAGAGGCATGCTGTCGAAGAGCAGTCGCAGGTCGGCCTGTCTCAGGTCGAAGAAGCCCTTCTGGAAAGTCAGGAAGCTGGTGAAGAAGAGGAAGATCACGAGGAAGACGTATGCCACGGGCGTCGAGAAGTAGCCCCGGATCTCTCTCTTATATATGCTCAGTAATCCGCTCATGACGCACCTCCCGCCGCCACGGCCTGGTGCTCGCTCGTCAGTTTGCGGAATATCTCGTCCAGGTTGCCGCCCTCGCTCCGGCGCAGGTCGTCCGGAGTGGAATCGACGAGAAGGCGGCCGCGATGGATGATCGCCATGCGGTTGCAGATGGCGTCGACCTCTTCGAGGATGTGCGTCGAGATGACGATGCACTTGTTTGCGGCGAGTTTCTTGATCAACATTCGCACATCGTGCTTCTGGTTCGGGTCGAGGCCGTCGGTCGGCTCGTCGAGAATCAAGACCGGCGGATCGTGCACCAGCGCCTGGGCCAGCCCGGCGCGCCGACGGAAGCCTTTCGAGCAAGTGCCGATCGGCTGGTGCATCACTGCTTCGATGGCCGTGACCTTGGCGATGCGATCGATTGCCTCGCGGCGCTCCGCCTTGTGCATGCCGCGCGTCTCGCAAACGAAGTCGAGAAACGAGCCGACGGTCATCTCATCGTAAGCGGGTGCGTTCTCCGCCAGGTAGCCGACGCTGCGCTGCACCTGGATCGGTTCCCTGACGATGTCGTGGCCGGCTATCGTCGCGGTGCCCGAATCCGGTGGCAGGAAACAGCTCAGGATACGCATTGTTGTCGATTTGCCCGCGCCGTTCGGCCCCAGGAATCCCAGAACGTCGCCCTTGGAGACGGAAAACGATACTCCGTCGACGGCGACAATCGGGCCGAAGGCCTTGCGCAGGTCCTTGACCTCAATCATTTCCATACTCTTCCCTCAGATGGTTCCCTTTCTGTAGGAGCATTTATTTACGACGAGCCCTTCCCATAGTCAAGACTCTTGAGCCCGGCAATAGGTCTACATACCGGCATGTGCCGCCGCTTCGGGGAAAACTCGTCTGAGCAAATCGATCGTTAGTTCCTCGGCTTCTTTCTGGATCGAGATCAGTTTCACTTCAGTTATCTCCGCGCTTTTCAGCAAGCCGTCGATTCGTTGCAGAATTTGCTCCTCGATTTCAATCAGGCGATTCAGATTGCCGCCGTCGGCGCTGTTGTGCAACGGCGCCAGGTCTAGGTACCTGCCGCGTGATCCGCCACGCAGCGGAAAGATCCGATCCAGCCAGTATAGCGCGAAGCGATCGATCGGCGCGTTCTCCTCGCCGGTGGTAAGCCTCATCTCCGGCCCCCCGGCTACCCACAAAGGCAGCGTCACGGAGCAGAGTGGGTGTCCCAGGCGGGTCCACATGATCGTCCTGCCGGCGTCCTCCGCGGGCAGCACACCCTGGAAGACGACGGTTGAACAGGCGGTGTTGCGGGCGATGCTGTCGGCCATGTAGAAAAGCCTGCGGTCTCGCGCGTGAGCCGGGGGTGTCTGTGCCAGTGGGTCGATGCCGGTGAGGCCGTTGACCATGTCGCGCGAAGCAGAAAGCAACAACCAGTTCTTGTCGATGCCGTTGAGGCCGACTGCGTCGTGGAAAAGCTTGCTCATCCTGTCGAAGCGGATGTATCCGGCTCCGTCGTTGGGCTTACCCGAATACGAGAAATTGGTTCGTACGATATAACCCTCGGGCGCGACCTTCGGGTCGTCAGCGTCGAAGCGGACATAGCCGTCGTTGTCCGTCTCGAAAAACGCCGCGCCGCCATGCGCGTCGATCACGCCGAAGTTGGCTTCCACGCCGCGGTCGTTCTTCGTGTCGTCGAGAAGCTTCTGGAAGTCATCGACCGTACCGCAACCGCCGAGGGCCAGCTTCATGAAAGTGCCCTCCTCGTCCATACGCCGTTTGTCGCCGTCCTTCTCCTTGGCCTCCTGGTTCACGTTGTAGGAGGCGGCGTTCATGATGCAGAAACCGGCCGAATTTGTCCCCGCCCAGACCTCCTCGCCGTCATCGTCATCGGCATTGACCACGCCGATGAACTTATATTTCCCGCCCTCGAAAAACATCACCTTGTTGGCTTCGTTGCCGGAATCGCGATTCTTCCAAAGCAACGGCCGGCCGTCGGGTGTGGCCTTGCCGGAGACGACTGCGACGGTGCAGCCGGCGGCCGGCGTCGGTTGTAATGCACAAAGAGCAAATATGAATAAAACAATTACTATAGCGGTCTTCTTCACGTTCCACCCCTTCCGGTAACCCGATCTCATTATCCGCGCAGCGTATGGCGGAGTCTATTTCTCCGAAGGCAGATCCAGGAGTTTGCCGCGGTCGATTTGCTTGCCGTCCTTGATCAATACATCTATGAGTTTCAGGTTGCCGAGATCGTCGAGCGGATCGGCGTTCAGCACCAAAAGATCTGCCCTGCGCCCCGCTTCAATTTTACCTATCTCTTCGAAACCATAGGTCTCGGCAATATTCCATGTCGCCGCCGCGATTGCTTCGCGGTGCGAGAGGCCGATCCTTGTCAGCAACTGCAACTCCGTGTGCATCGAGATGCCCGGCATCGTGCCCCAGACGTCGGTGCCGCTGCCCGCAAGGTAGTGTGCGCCCGCCGCTTTGTAAGCGCGCTCGAGAATGAACTCCTTGGCCGCAAGGTCGGCATAGGCTTTGGTGTGCTCGGGATCGTAGGCGTGCTTCCCGGTGAGCTTGTCCGATGGATTGTTCACATCAGCGGGATCAATTATCACCGCGACGGTTTCGTTCCACAGGTTTTCGCAGTCGGGCAGATCCAGGTAGAGCAGGCTGAAGGTGGGGACAAGCGCGACGTTGCCCTGGCCCAGGACCGAAGCATGGTCCAGCAGGCGCTCGTCGTTTGCATCGATGTCGGTGAGAAATTTGTAATAGCGCCACTTGGGGCTTTGCAGGTCGTCGCTGAACGGCTCCTCGGCCACGGCTCGGGCCATCGCGCGCGGGGCGATGTCGAGGGAGTAGCGTGTAGTGTGCACAAAGGCGTCGATGCCGGTTTCGATCACCTCGCTATAGGTCGTAAAACCCAGTTCCCCGATGGTTCCCATGCCGAAGCTGTGAGCGTGCTCGACCGCAGCCCGCAACTGGTCCGGTCGGAGTTCGTACATCAGCAGGACTACCTTGTAGCCGCTGGCGTGCAACTCGTCGATCTGCCCGAGCAGCTCTTCAGTCGATACCGCCTCGTCGCCGACGCCCTCCAGTCTGTAAGCGGACGGTCCCGGGTCGGCATCTACGAAGAATGGACCGCGCCTGCCGCCGTCGACCGAGATAATCGACGTTACGCCCATGTAGAGGTAAGCGTTGGCGTAGGCTTGGTTGTTGAGCGCAGCGAAGCCGTCGATCAAACCCGGGATGATGAACTTGCCGGAGGCATCGATGAGCTGGGCCGATTCGGGGATTTCGACCTCTCCACGCCTGCCGACGGAGGAGATCAGGCCGTCCTCGATCAAGACTACCGCATCCTCGATGTCGTCGTCAGATGCCCCCCAATCGGAGACGTCGAGGACTGTGCCGCCTACCAAGGCGATCACATCGTTCTCCAGGCCGGCATTTTCAGAGGTGGGGGGCGAGCATGAGATGAGCAGGATAAGCAGGATAGGGAAGAACGTTCTCTTCATTTTCGGCTCCTATTTTGACGCTTCAACGAAAAATTCAACCAGGCGCCCGGTCTCCATCCTGGTGATGGTCTCGTTGCCGGTGAGGATGAAGCCGTCGAATTCCGCTGCGGGTTCAGATAATATGACGTCTTTAGCCAGCAGCCTTTGACGGAAATCTTCCTTCGATACCTTCTTGTTCCAGCGGAGTTGGCAAATATTGGTTCCGTTGGTAATCCGGTCTATCTTGAATCCCTTGCTTTCAAGACCCTGGATCAGGTTCTCGAAGGCGGTCATCGCTTTGCTGAAACGCTCGATGAATCCGTCGAGGAAATAGGCCGCCACGGCGGCGAAGGGCCAGACCTGCGGCAGGCCGCCGCCGAACATCCTGCGCATGTGGTAAATCCCATCCAGCATTTCCGCCGGACCTGCCAGGACGGCGCCGGACGC
>DATKUA010000183.1:0-4029 GCA_035530855.1 Acidobacteriota bacterium
ACGTCGGCAACCTCTACTTCAACCGCAAGTGCACCGGAGCGCTCGTCGGCGTCCACCCCTTCGGCGGCTTCAACATGAGCGGCACCGACTCCAAGGCCGGCGGCTTCGACTACCTCCTGCTCTTCACCCAGGCCAAGAGCGTCAGCCAGTACCTCGGCAAGTAGAATTTTAAGACAGGGGCGCGGGCAGGCAGTTCCGCGCTCCTGTCTTGTTAGTTACTTCTCGCCTTTTCCTCCCGCGGTGTACCTCTGCTATCATGTGAATCATGCTGAGTAATACGCTTATCTTCCTCGGACTCTGCCTCTTGATCGCGCTTCTGCTGTTTTTTCTCGACCACCTGCTGCTGTGGATGGAGCGGCGAGGCTGGATCTACTATCGCAGGAGCAAAGATGCAGGCGGGCCGGGAGTCGGCAATGCCTTCCTCGAGGTGCAGTCGCTGTTGGAACCCAACAAGAAGGAACTGCTGGAGATCCGGCGCGAGGAAAAGAGCGAGCAGGACGACTCCGGCGCCCCGCCGAAACCCGGCGAAGAAGAAGATAACTAATCCCTACCGTATCTGTTCATTAATAGGCATTTATTGTGTGTCCGACTTGTGGCTTTCGGCGCATGTATCTATAATTACCGCCCCACGTGGAAGGAGATAAAAAATGAAGATAGCGATAATAGGCGCCGGATTGATGGGCAAGGCGATCGCCTGGGACATGGTTCGCAGTGAGGGTGTGGAGAATGTCCTGCTGATGGACAGCATTCCCGAACGTTTGAGCGACGCATGCGATTTCGCCGGCGACGTAGAAACAAAGATCGTCGATGCCGGGGATGGCAAAGCCCTGGCCTCCGCGCTGGAGGGGTACGACGCAGCCGTGTCGTGCGTCCCCTATCGCTATAACGAACTGATCACAAAGGTCTGCATCGACGTCGGCGTGCACGTCTGCGACTTGGGCGGCAACAACGACGTCGTCGACGCGCAGTTCCGCTTGTCGGACTTGGCGGCGAGCCGAGGCGTCACAATCATCCCCGACTGCGGTCTCGCGCCGGGGATGGCCAGCACCTGGGCCTACGCGGCGGTTGAGGCGCTCGATTCCTGCGAGAGCGTGCTGATGCGTTGCGGCGGCCTGCCGGTTGATCCCCTGCCCCCGCTGAATTACATGAAGCTGTTCTCGATGACCGGCTTGATCAACGAGTATGTCGAGCCATGCAGAATCGTGATCGACGGGGGCGTGGCGATGGTCGACGGCATGTCGGGTCTGGAGAAGATCAGCTTCCCCGAACCGTTTGAGGAAATGGAAGCTTTCTATACCTCCGGCGGCACCTCGACGCTGGTGCAGACCCTGCACGGCCGCGTCGATGAGCTCGACTACAAGACGATTCGTTACCCCGGCCATTGCGAGCAGGTACGCCTGTTGATGTACCTCGGGCTGACCGAAAGCGATCCGATAATCGTCGACGGTCAGGCGGTCAATCCTCGCCGCACTCTCGAAGCCCTGCTCGATCGCAGCCTCCCGTCCGCGGGCGCCGATGTCACGCTTCTGCGCGTCGACGCCTCAGGCGAGCTCGGCGGCAGGAAGACCACGATCCGCTTTCAGCTGATCGATTACGCCGACAGCGCCAACGGCATCAGCTCGATGATGCGCTGCACCGGCTTCCCTGCGGGAGCGGTGGCGCGGATGATGGCCGACGGCACGATCAACCAGCGCGGCGTGCTGCCCCAGGAACTGGTCGTTCCGGCTGAGCGCCTGATGGCCGACCTCGCAGCTCGCGGTGTCGAGATCGAGCGCTCCGAGATCAGCGGCTGATCGGCAAGGCGGAAATGGCTTTCAAGTAAACTTATCGGCGGGCCTTCGCGTCTAAACCGTGAGAAGGTGTTAGTCGTTGTCGGGGGGTAATGTCGGGGACAATGAAGTCGTTGCCTCAAACGTTTCTCTGCGATAGCATACTGATTTCAACGTATTTAACCAAAATGAATAGACGGAAGTCATAAGTTAAAGGTTTTTCTAAAGTGGCTCCCCGGTTTCTCGAGAAGCTGATGTTCTGGCGAAAGCGCGAGAATCCCTTCACGCTGATCAGCCGCGATCTGCTCGAGTTCAGCCAGGCTTTCTCCAACGTCACCGAGATGGATCAGTTGGTGCCGTCGGTGATTGGCAAGCTGAGGGACCTGATAGAGGCCGACGAGGTCGCGCTTTTCCTGATCAACAGCAATTCCGACCGATTCGAGTTGGTTCACAGCCGAAGTATCGAGTTGAAACCGCAGTTGCGCCTGCGCGGCGACTACTACTTCATACCCGAAGACAAGCTCACCCGCTGGCTGCTCAACAACCGTTTTCCCTTCGTGATGAGCACGATGGGTAACGTTTTCAGCTTTTTCGACGAGGAGGAGCGCGATATCCTGCGCTTTGTCTCCACCGAGATCTGCTTACCGCTGGAAGCGCACAACCGCTTCATCGGCATGCTCTGCATCGGCCCCAAGAGGGACGGCACGCCTTACAACGAGGTCGATCAGCAACTGCTCGCGGCGGTCTGCGCGCAGGCCGCTCTCGCCTTCGAGAATAACCGCCTGCAGCAGGAGATGATCGAGAAAGAGCGGCTCAAGCGGGAGATGGAGATTGCGGGGGAGCTGCAACAACGCCTGCTGCCGAGCGTCGCGCCGGCCGGGTATCCCGATCTCGATCTCTTCGGATACTGCATTCCCAGCACTGAAGTGGGCGGCGATTACTTCGATTATTTCCCGTTGGACGAAAACCGGCTCGCGCTGGTTGTCGGCGACGTCGCGGGGCATGGCATGAGCGCCGGGTTGCTGATGGGCATGGCCAAGAGTTGCATTTCCACCGCGATAAAGATAGACCCTTCCTGCGAGCAGGTAATGCGCACTCTCAACAGCCTCATCTACGAGCTCGACGAGCGGCATGCATTGATGACATTCTTCTATGCGCTCTACGAAGTCGCGGATCATCGCCTGACCTTCTCGAACGCCGGCCACATTTATCCTTATCATTACGTGGCAAGTGAAGACCGACTCGAGAGTCTCGAATCGACCAGCTACCCGCTCGGCATCCGTGAGCATTACGAGTTCAACGAGCATACTGTCAGGATCGAATCCGGCGACTTCATCGCCCTCTGCTCCGACGGATTCATCGAGTCGCGCAACCGGCGCAACGATGAGTTCGGCTTCGAGCGCCTGGAGGAGTCGATATTCAAGCACCGCCGGAAGGGCTCCAAAGATGTCTGCAACGGTGTGGCAAATGACCTTTTCGATTTTCTCTCGGGCAGGACGCATGAGGACGACCTGACGTTCCTCGTAATGAATGTGAAAGGCTGAGTCGGTGTCGGTGCTCGCTTACCTCACCATTGCAATATTTGCCGCGATTGTTCCGCAGCAACAGTTCTCCCAGCATACGGCAGCTTCCGAGGACGGTCTCACACTGACGATCCGCTACTATCATCCGCCGGCGGCGGGAGCCCCGCTGGTTGTGGTTGTCCACGACTGGGGCGGCTCGCTGCAGAACTGGGAGCAGATATCCACGAAGCTCCAGGATTACGGATTCGGCGTCGTCCTCTTCAATGTCAGGGGGCACGGAGGGGCTTCCACGGCCTACTACTACTTCTCCGACGAGCGGATCGCGGAAATGAAGAAGGATGTTTCGCTGGCTCTAGCTTTCGCCCGCGGCAGGGCCGGTGGAGCGGTCCACCTTCTGGGGGCGGGCCTGGGGGCCAACCTGGCCATATCGGTTGCGGCTGAGGAAGGCGGCGTCGACAAGGTAGTCGCGATTTCGCCTGGGCTGAACTACAGGGGAATCGGTGTCGGCGACGCGGTTCAGGAATTGGAAAAGGGGAATCTCAGCCTCCTGATGATCGCCAGCCAGGAGGATGTATATTCAGTCTATTCCATTCGCGAACTGGAGCGCAGCCTGGAAGGCCGATCGCAAAGCCGCCTGCTGAACAATGCCGGCCACGGCGTGTGGATTCTGATGCGCCAGCCCGCATCGATCGAGATGATCGCCCGCTGGCTGGCCCGCGGATCAAATCCATAGGGCT
>DATKUA010000184.1:0-2624 GCA_035530855.1 Acidobacteriota bacterium
CTCGTCGCAGCCCATATCTCCGGCGACCGCGAGAGCTCTCTCGATCTCGGCGACCGTGCCCATGCCGCTGGAGAGCAGCAACGGCAAGCGATGCCCGGCGCAACGGCGGACGAGCGGGATGTTTGTCAGATCGGAGGAGGCGATCTTCAGCGCAGGGACGCCCAGTGAGACGAGGAAATCGGCGGCGTCGGGATCGAACGGCGTAGAAAGAAAGATTAAACCGTTCGATTCGGCTTCATCCCGCAGGGTTGAATGCCACTCGCGAGGCAACAGGTAACGCTTGAAGAAGCTATATAATTGATGGCCCGGGCGCACCAGGCGGTCGGGGTCGTAGGTCTGGAACTTGACCGCGTCGGCGCCGGCTTCGGCCGCTGCCGCGATCAGCTGCTGCGCCTGCTCCAGGTTGCCGTCGTGGTTGTTTCCGATCTCGGCGATCACCAGTGGAGACGAATCGTCAGCGATCATGTGCCCTGCAATCTCGAACTGATCTTTCATCCATTACACCTCAACGGGCTCTAGGCCGAGCCATCGAAGTAGCATGAAAATCTGCCCGCGGCAGTGAAGCTCATTCATGAAGAGAATCCAGAGTATGGAGAGCAGGCTCATCGTCTGCCCGTCGGGCGCGGCGAAATGACGTTCCAGCTCGCTGGCGGGCATGGCTTCGAGAAGCTTTTCCGTCCTCGCCCTGACGGCGTCCATCATCCTGATGATCGCATCGCTTGTGGGCAGCTCGCGCCGGGAGTAGTCGGCCTCACGCACCGTCCCCTCCCCCTTGACCACCTGGCCGATCCAGTAGTCCTCCTGATGGATCATGTCCCTCAGCAACGAGCCGATAGAGCCTACCTCTTGCGCGGGAGAAGCATCCAGAAACTCGGGGGCGAGCCATCTTACGGCGTCCTTAATCGTCTCGCGAACGTTTTCCCAGTAGGGAAAAAGATCATCCAGTCTCATGGCGGCACCCGGGTTCCCCTACACGCATGTGTACCAGAGTAAACGTGCACACGCAAGAAAAGCGGCGTGGAAGCTCAGAGCTTCCACTTCTCCCCGGGGAAGTCGGGCTTGTAGGTGTCATCAAGCAGATGTAGCTGCTGAGTCCATCCGTTGACGAGGCCATGACGCTCCATCGTCTCGATCGCCTCGCGGTACTCCCGCTGCAGCAGGCGGCGGTTGAGCTGCTGATTCTCCCCCGCACGGTAGGCGGGATAATACTGGCCCATGAGGGAAATGTTGATCGAGGGGTCGATTTCCGCGATTGATTTAAGCACTTCGCTCGTCCCGGACAGACCGTTCGGAAGCACGAGATGGCGGATGATCAATCCCTTGAGGGCGATGCAGCGCTCATCCGTCTCCAACAAGCCAACCTGGCGGTACATCTCGGCTATCGCAGCCCTGTTGTGCTCTACGTAATTCGGCAGGCTCGAGAGGCGGCGGGCGGCCTCGTCGTTGCCGTATTTCATGTCGGGCAGGTAGATGTCGATGATGCCGTCGAGCAGCCGCAGGACGGGCACAGAGTCGTAGCCGTTGGAATTGTAAACCAACGGCAAGTGGAAGCCTCGGTCTGCGGCGATCTCCAGCGCCCCCACGATCTGCGGGATGTAGTGAGCCGGGGTGACGAAATTGACGTTGTGGCAACCCCGTTGCTGAAGCGCGAGGTAGAGGTCGGCGATTCCATCCTCGCTGATCTCGCGCCCGTGTTCCAGCTGGCTGATATCGAAGTTTTGGCAGAACATGCAGCGGCTGTTGCAGTAGGTGAAGAAGATCGTACCGCTACCTCTCGTTCCCGAGAGGACCGGCTCCTCGCCGCCGTGGGCGGAGGCCGAAGCGTATTCGACGTAGCCGGGCGCGCGGCAGAATCCACGCTCTCCAACAAGCCTGTCGACGCCGCACTCGTGGGGGCACAGCTTGCAGTTCCCGAGCATCCGCCTCAGGATCCCGGCTCTGTGTAAAAGCTCGCCGCTATCGTGCAGGCTCAGATATGAAGGCCGCGCGTTCGCCATGGCAACATTCTAATCGACGGCGAAGGCACGGGCCATCCCGCAAGAATAGATGCCGGTGCGATGTTTACTTGATAACGATCTGCTTCTTGGCCACAACCTTTCGGCCGCCGGAGCTGGTTACCGTGAGCTTGACCTTGCCCGAAGCCTTGGAATCGACATCGAGATTTATCAGCAGGTACTTGCTTTGATAGCGGTACCAGTTGATCAGCACGCCGGGATTATTCTGGCTCACGTGCGCGCCGCGCAGAGCGTTACGGTGCTTCAGCTTGATTGTTGTCTCTTTGCCCTTGACCACCTTCTTTGGAGCGGGCTTCTTGAGCCTCATTTTCTTGTGTTCGGTTTCGAAGAAGTAGAGAGTTGCTTCCGCTTTGCTGCCGTCGACGCCCTTGATCAGCAGGTCCATAACGCCCCCGCCGATGAAGCCGTCCACGTCCGGTTCACCTTGTAACTTGTTTCCCTTGAAAATGAAAATGCCGGTCTCCGGATCGAAATCGTCGGTCTCGCCGAAGAAGTTGTAACGCTCGCCGGGATCGGCCGGATCGTAGAGCAGCGATGCGAAAGCCAATTTGCCGCTTTCCCTAACAAGGATGCCCACCAGGATGTTGTTTGGCGCAGCCGCCGGTGGTG
>DATKUA010000185.1:0-21817 GCA_035530855.1 Acidobacteriota bacterium
TTATTGACAGCAGACCCGAAAGCGGCACCCTGATCTTGTGCACTCCCCCGGGCAACGACTTCGAAGTTGTCAGTTGCTCTTCCCCTGAACAATTAAACGTCTTGATTTCCACCTCACCGAGTCCGCGCTCGAGATCGAGCACGACGGTGGGTGTTCCCTTCGCGTTGATGATGTCGATCCGCTCATTCCCGTCGGCACTGACCGGCACGACGACGTCATTGTAGACGCCGGCGATCATCTTGCTCCCCTTGCGGGCGACGATCAGCGGATAGTTGGCGCTCGGACTGTGGGGCTCGAACGCGCCGTCGAGCAGCACCTCGCGGTTGTCGCTCCAGTAGCCCAGCCAGAAGGCGATCATCTTATGATGCTCCTCCGGCACCTCGTTCAGCTTCACCGACACCTGCGGCACCGCAAAGATGATATTGAGGATCTGCAGCGCGGCGGTCTCAACCGGATCGCCCGCATCCCAAATGAACATGTCCGAATGGGCCGCGGTTTCTCCGCAGAGCAGCCGGATGTCGGTGGTGCGCACGCGGTTGACCAGAGCCATGTTGGGGCAGTCGGTGGCGCGGAACATGTTGCCGTACTTGCGCATCAGCGGGCCGATGTAGGGCTGGCGGAATTCGATCATGATCTCCGGCTTGATCGCCCGCAGCCGCGCCATGATGTCGGTCATCAGCCGGTCGACCGCCTCGTCGACCGAGGCAAAGTCGCGGCCGCCCGTCGCCTCGAAGACCGTGTTTTCATCGGGCCGGAACATGCCGATGAAGTCGAGCTTGAAGCCGTCGAGATCCCACTCCCTCACCGCTTTTTCGTAGGTGCCGATGATAAACTCGCGCACCTCGGGGAAGCGCGGATCGAGCACGCTCGCGCCCTGCCCTGTCCACACCCAGAGGTACTTGCCTTTGAAGCGCTCGAAGTTCCTCGACTTCTCGCCCACCAGCGAGAGTGAGTACCAGAGCACAAATTTCATCCCGAGATCATGAACGCGGTTGACAAAGCCCTTCATGTCGGGAGTGCGCTCCGGCAGCCAATCGCCGGTGAAGGCATAGCCGCGCGCGCTGTCGAGCGTCTGCCAGCCGTCGTCGACGATCACCGCCTTCATCCCCAGCCCGCTCGCCAGGCGGCATTGCTCCACCACCTCGTCGACGGTGATGTTTTGGTAGAAGCTGTACCACGTGGAATAGAGAGGTTGCCTGGCTGCATCTGGCACCGGGGCGGGTTTGTAGTCCTCCTTTGCCGCCCACCACCTCGACACACCGGCCAACGCTTCCCAGTAGGGTACGGGCCGGGTGTCGATGCGGATCTCAATGCTGTACTCGCTGATCGCCGGCGAGCGCTCGGCGAAGAAAGTCAGTGAGCTTTTGAAACGGGCGCCCTCCTCGATCCAATATGCGCCGATATCGACGCTGCGCAGTGCGTCGGAGCAGGCGAAAGTCATCCGGTTACGGTCGGCAGTGTCGTAAAGCGCGTAGACCGGCGCGTAGCGCGCTGCTCGAGAAGTGAAACCGCTCCAGAAGTCGGCCTTGTCGAGGCTGACCCGCGGTGTCCAGAAACCGTATATATCCACCGACGGCGCTTCCCAGCTTAGGGAGAACTTCGGCGGCGTCTTTGCGACAGGTGAACGCAGCGTCAGTCTGAAGATCCTGACGTACTCCTCGGGATTTGCGACGTCCCACGAAACTTCAAAATCGCCGAGCTCACCCTCGATCTGGAGGTCTTCCAGGTTCACGGTCATCGCCGGCTCTCGCTCCTTCGTCACAATCCTCCCGGCTTCATCACCAGGGGGCGCACAGCCCCAGATGGCAAGTAACGCAATTGCCGACAGGATTATTATGATCTTATTCATCTCCCCTCTCCGCCACTTTGATTGAGGGATAATACATCGATACACGGCAGGCAACGAATGCCGTCACAAAATGGATCATTTATTTAGACTACCAGTATTCAGAGCGCTCAGGCGAGACCAAGCTTTTTTCGGTAGAAGGGGACCGTTTGCTCCACACCCTCTTTGAAGCCGACTCCCGGGTGCCAACCGAGCTCTTTGCGGATCAGTGTAGAGTCCAGCGAGATGTGGATCACCTCGCCGGGGCGAACCTCGCCGTAGATCGGGTCGGTTTCGTAGCCGCAGGCCGATGCCACGGTATCAAAGACTTCCTGGTCGCTGACCTCGATCCCCAGCCCGACGTTGAAGAACCGCCCGTCGGGTGCTCCGGCGGCCAGCCTGAAAGCGTCGACTACCTCGCTCACGAAAACGTAGTCGCGGGTCTTGCTGCCGTCGCCGAAGATCGTGGGCTGTTTTCCGCTGAGCATTTGCTTAGAGAAAATGGCGACCACGCCAGCCTCGCCTTTGGGATTCTGGCGCGGACCGTAGACATTGGCCAGCCTCAGAATCGTGCTGCCCAGACCATATGAGAGGCGGTAGACCTCAAGGTAGTGCTCCGCAACCAACTTGTTGGCGCCGTAAAGGCAGAGCGGCTGGCGAGGCGTCGACTCGTCGCAGGGGATCTCCAGGGGCTCGCCGTAGATTGCACCGCCGGTGCTGGCGAAGACCACCTTCCTCACCCCGCCCTTGCGGCTCCCCTCGAGCACCCTGATAGTACCCATGGCGTTGACCCGGGTGTCGAATATCGGGTCCTCGGCGCTACGGCGCACATTGGCCTGCGCCGCCAAGTGATAGACCAGCTCAGGCGACCACCGCACCAGCAACTCCTCGAAACTCTCGCTGCTGACGTCGAGCCTCTCGAACTCCGCCTTCGGATTGATGTTCTCTTCCAGGCCGGTTGACAGATCGTCGGCAACCAAAACCTGCCAGCCCTCATCGATCAGCCGGTCGACCAGATGCGAGCCGATGAAGCCGGCTCCGCCGGTCACCAGCACTCGTTTCCCCTCACTCATCTCACTCCCCAATCGGTCTGTGTATGTCCACTAGTTCCACGCTGGCCGGTTCGCCGTTGAGGAAGTAGTTCATCGCTTCGTGGAACGTCGCCGAGTGGTCGGTCAGAAAAATAGCGTCCTTATCACCAGGCCTGTCGCGCAGCAGTTTGCGCTGCCTCATTTCCTGCTCCACTACCTCGGCGGTCGCCTCGGATGAGCTGATCAACTGCACATCAGGCCCCATGAAGCGGCCTATCGCCGGCGCCAGCAGGGGATAGTGGGTGCAGCCGAGCACGAGCGTGTCGATGTCATCCTCAGCCAATGGCTTGAGGTACTCTTCGATCACCATGTGTGTGACCGGCCTGTCGAGCCAGCCCTCTTCGGCAAGCGGGACGAAAAGCGGGCAGGCGCGGCTGTGGATATTTGCATCGGGTCTGAGCTTGCGGATGCAGGAGGGGTAGGCCTCGCTCCGGATCGTCGCGCTCGTCCCGATCACTCCGATTCTGCCGTTGCGGCTGGCCCCGGCCGCCATGCGGCAGCCCGGCTTGATGACATCGAACACGGGCACGGGCGAGTGCGCCCGGAGCTTGTCGATCGCCCAGGCGGAGACGGTGTTGCAGGCGACGACAAGGACTTTGACTTCCCGTTCAAGCAGAAAATCGGCCACCTGCAGACTGTAACGCTGGATCGTCACCGGCGATTTCGTGCCGTAGGGCACCCGTGCGGTGTCGCCGAGATAGAGAATGCGCTCGTTGGGGAGCCGGCGTTTCAAAGCGGCCATCACGGTCAGCCCGCCAATGCCGGAATCGAAGACTCCGATGGCCCTGCCGTTCACTGCACCTGCTCCGCTGACTCCTCTTCTTCCGACTCATCCGCTGCCGCCGGGGTGGGGACGAAAAGCTCTTCATTGAGGCCGAGCGGCTGGCTGATATCGACATGCCCCGCCAAGGTCTCAACCTCGGCACCCTCGATCAGGATCTGCACCCGGCGGATCGATGGGAAGTTGACGCAGAGCGTATTGACGATCGAGTAGACCGTCATCAACTCCCCCGAAACGCCGCCCTGATGCCGCTCGACCAGGGCGCGGTTGAAGACGACAAAGGCGGTGCCGTCCTCGGCAAGATAGAGACGCTGAAGCGTCGTCCCTTCAGGCACCGTTGCCAGCAAGCCTTCGGACGGAGACGGACCCTGTATCAGCTTTTGCAGTAGCTGATCCGCCTGCTGATCCAGCGAGATCGTGTTGAAGACGGCACGCCGGGCCGGGATCAAGAGATCAGGGCGCCGCGGGCTTTGGAAAAAAACCACCATCTCGAGTTGCTGTGGAACCTCGAAAGACGGCGGCTCGGCTTCCTCGCTCTCTCTGGGTTTGATTACGTGAACCGCCCTCTCGCCGCTCGAACCATCGCCGAGTGTGAGCACGACAGCTATCACTACCGCCGCGAGGGTAACCAACATCGCCGCGGCAATGATCAACATATTTCGGGTGCTCATCGCCCGGAACCGGCGGGCGCAATGGAAGGCCGGCCGCTCTCCTTGATACGCTTGTACTCCTTGATCGCGTGAAGCAGCGACTCGGCTATGCGCGTGCGGTAGGCATCGGTGCGCAGCAGCTGTTCCTTGCCGGGGTTGGAGATGTAGTCGACCTCGACGAGCACTGCGGGCATCGCCACACCCTTGAGCACACGGAACGGCGCCTGCTTTACGCCGCGGTCGCGCGACTGCAGATTGCCGTGAAACTCCGCCTGGATCACATCTGCGACGAACTTGCTCTCTTCGATATACTTCTTCTGGATCACGTCGAAGAGGATCAATTTCAGGTCGTCGCTCTCGGCGGAGTCGTTCTCACTATTGCCGAGTCCCATCGCCTCGTTCTCAACCTGGGCCACATTGCGGGCATGCTCGTCACTGGCCTTGAGGCTGAGAATGTACGTCTCGGCGCCGTAAGCGCTGCGGACCTGGTGAGAGTTGATGTGAATGCTGATGTAGAGGTCGCCGTCTTCGCTGTTGGCCTTCGCCGCGCGGTCCTCCAGCGATAGCTTGATGTCGTCGTCGCGCGTCAGCACGACCCTGACATTATCGCGCCGCAGGTCGGGGTCGCTGCTGATCAGGTCCCGCAGTTTGAGGGCGACGGCGAGGGTGACGTCCTTCTCCATCAGCCCTCCCGCACCGATCGATCCCTGATCCGAACCGCCGTGTCCCGGATCGATCACGATCGTGCGCACCTGGGGCGCGCGCAACGCGTTGTCGTCGGGGACCGCCGCGACGGCTGATATGGAAATCAGAGCTAGGAAGGCGATTAGCGCTCTGTTCATAGGCTCAAGTTGTTTGGTGGAGGCGGCGGGAATCGAACCCGCGTCCGAAAATGATCCGTCGAGAGTTTCTACATGCTTATCCGGTCTTTAAACGTTTCGCCGCCGAAGAGGGGGACCGAAGCCCTAACCGGCCGCTAGCCCGCATGTGATTTCGCCCGGTGGCGAGCAGGCGCTGCCGCCAGGCTATCCCGCTTGACGGCGCCCTTCCGAA
This sequence comes from Acidobacteriota bacterium, assembly GCA_035530855.1. Lineage (GTDB taxonomy): Bacteria > Acidobacteriota > DATKUA01 > DATKUA01 > DATKUA01 > DATKUA01. The sequence continues at coordinate 5,401 of DATKUA010000185.1, forward strand.
ACCTGCGGGAGAGGTCCCGGAGGACGGGCAACTAGTCTAAGCTGCCAGTGCTAACTGTGTGTCAGCAGTTATGTTTGTTCGCCTGTTTAACGAGGCGGCGAACCTCGGCATGCTGCTCTCGCTTCAACATTCCCGTCGAAGCCGTGTCGCCCCCGGTTTCGACGTAAACTACGAGCTTCTCAAGCAGGCGCATTCTATCTCATGAGCGCCTGAAAGTCAACGCGGCGGCAAGCCGGCTGATTTTCAGACTTCGCCTAAGCCACTATTATTTTTAGACTTACGAACGGTGGCTTTGTTCCCTCGCGCCCTCTTTAAAGATGGTCCTGTCAGGCCCGACCCCGACGTTTGGGAAACACCTTGCACAGCAGCGCTGCCAACGGCAATAATGGTTGATATTGATGGGGCCTTCATAATATTCGATATACAAGAGAACAATGGGAAAAAAGAAACTGGGATTCGAAATCGGGAACGCCACCGACGTAGGCTGCGTGCGTGAGCACAACGAGGACAGCTTTGCCTGCATGGAACCGGTCGGCAGGAAGCAGGCTGCAGAACGTGGATTCCTGTTGGTGGTCTGCGACGGCATGGGAGGAGCGGTCGGCGGCAAAACCGCCAGCGGAATCGCCGCGGAAGCGATCCCCGAAGTCTACTACAGCAGCAACCACAGTCATGCCTCGGCGGCTCTCGAGGAGGCAATCAGGGACGCCAACCGCAGGATTTTCAAGCGGGCGAAGGATGAGCCAGATCTCTCGGGGATGGGAACAACCACCGTGGCTGCGGCTATTTCCGGCGGGAAAGCTCTCATCGCCCATGTCGGCGACAGCCGCTGCTATCTTATCCGCGACGGCGAAATCGGCCAGGTCACCGAAGACCACACGATCGTTCAGAAGATGGTCAGCGAAGGCCTGCTGACTCCGGAGCAGGCCCGCAACCATCCCGAGGGGCACATACTCAGCCGCTCCGTGGGGGTCGCGGCCGATCTCGAGATCGACCTGCAGGAGCCGATCGAGCTGCGAGAGGGCGATGCCCTGCTGCTCTGCAGCGACGGCCTCACCGGCCTGGTCGATGATGCGGAAATATTGGACGCGGCCTCCTCGAAGCGGCCTCAGGAAGCAGCCGGCAATCTCATCGAACTGGCCAAAGAGCGCGGCGGGCCGGACAACATCACCGTTCAGATCATCAGAGCGGTAATAGGGTCACCGGCAAAGCACGGCGATACTACAATGACAACCACGATCCGCACGAAGGCGTTGCGGCCGCGCAGATGGCCGGTGCTCGTGACTATCCTGATAATCCTCCTGCTGCTGGCTGCCGCAGGGCTCTGGCTCGTCTGGCTATACGAATTTATCGACTTCAATTCGCTGCTCAACATAGACTGGATCCCCACGCCGCCGGAGCACCTGCCGCCGCTGAAATAAAGTGGCACCCCTGTCATACCCTTAAATATTCATCCTGTCCCTTCTATAAAAGTTTAGGTTATACAGTTGGTTACTATTGTAATCTATTTAAGAATATTCCTTTGGATGGAAGGCATGCTCCCTGGCGGCGCGCCTCAGGGCAGGCGCACCAACTGCAGTTTGCGGTTGATTACCAGCCTGCGCAGCAGCGCTATGGAGATAGCCCCGGTGATCGCGGCGGAGACGACGATCATGTACATGATCACGATCTGGTACTTGACGGCATCGATCGGGCTCACACCGGCGATGATCTGGCCGGTCATCATCCCGGGAAAGGCCACCAGGCCGAGCGTCATCAGCTTGTTCATGTAGGAGATCATCCCGGCCCGCAGGGCGGCGGCGCCGCTTGAGCTGAGCGCCTGCCTGCGGTTGGCGCCGAGTGAGAGGTAGGTTTCGATTTCCGCGCGGCGAAGCTTGATGTCGCTCAGCATCCGCTCGTAGCCGAGAGAGACTGCGTTGAGAGCGGGCGAGAGGATCATGCTGCCGAGCGGAATCGCGTACTGCGGATGGAAGGTGTTGTCTAGCTTGAGGATGATCAGCAGCGTCGGCAGCAGCGTGAGCAGAGTGCCCGCCACGATCGAGACAAAGATCAGCGGTAATAGTCCTGGCAGGCGGATTTCCTGGCGCCCATATGCGGTAAACGCGGCGACGGTGCCCATCGCCAGCAGCGCCAGCGCGGTGACCCACCACTGCTCGGCAAGAAAGATTCCCTCGAGGATGTAGCCCACCGCCATCAGCTGGACGAAGGCGCGCACGGTCCCCGTGATCATCGAGCGGACCTGGCCCAGCCGTTCGATCGCTACTATCACGATAGCGACGACCATGAACAGCAGCGCGAACCCCAGCTCGGCCCAGCCTAACTGAATGTAATCCATCCGCTACTCCTCATCCTGCTTGAGGAAACGATCAGCCTCGGGATCGCCCGATCCGCGCAGAATCTCCGGCCCGCCGCAGGCCCGCAGGCAGCCGTCGATGATTATCCCCGCCGCCGTCGCCAACCTCCTCGCCTCCCTGAAGGCGTGGGTGACCATGATCAACGTCAGGCCGAGTTCTTGATTCAGCTCGGTAACCAGATCGAGGATCGCCGTGGAGGTTCCGGGATCCAGCGCGGCAGTCGGCTCGTCAAGGAGGAGCACTTCGGGCTCGTTCATCAGAGTGCGGGCCAGTGCCACTCGGTGCTGCTGGCCGACGGAGAGATCCTCAGCCCTTCGCTCCCTGAGCGACGGATCAAGATGAACGCGCCTCAAAAGCTCAGGAATCCGATCGCGCGCCGCTTCGAGATCGCCGCCCCGCAGGCTCGGGCCGGTGAGCAGGTTCTCCTCCACCGTGCCCGGCAGGGGGACCGGCTGCTGGAAAACCATCGCACAACGCCGGCGCAGGGATATAACGTCCAGCGATTGGATATCCTCACCCGCCAGCAGGATGCGCCCGCCGCTGGGATCCTGCAGCTTGTTTATCAGCCGCAGGAGTGAGCTCTTGCCGGCGCCCGAGGGCCCGATAAGGACGAAACGATCGCCCCGGTCCACCCCGAAGGATATATCGCGCAGAATTTCGACCGCATTGCCGCGGCCGGCTCCCAACCGCAGCGACACCCCATCCAATTCGATCAGCATTCAATCCCCCGTGGCCGAATAGTATCGCGGCAGACAAGCCATTACAAAGCGTTTCCGCGGGGACGCCGCTATGGTAGCATTGATCGCAAAACAGGGCCTGACTGCACGAGCAAATTGGATATCATCACATGGCATTCATCGGAATCGACATCAGGAAGCTCGGTGACTTCGGGATAGGCACATACATCCGTAACCTGCTGCTCGAACTCGACAAGCTGGGCGGAGATCATAAATACCTGCTATTTAAAAAACCGGACGAGAAGACAGATTCGCTGCCCCCCGGCATGGAAACGCGGGATGAGGCATCCCGCCTCTATTCCCTAAGCGAACCCTTCAAGCTCGGTCTCAGCGCGAGGCGGGAAGGATTGGAGTTGCTTCATTGCCCGCACTACGTCACCGCTTTCGCGCCGGGCTGCCCGATGGCTGTCACCATTCACGATCTGATCCACCTGCTCTTCCCCCAATACCTGCCCAACCGCTCAGCGCTGCGCTACGCGCGCTACTTCCTCAGGCGCGCCGCCCGCAAGGCGGCTGTGATTTTCGCCGTCAGCGAGCGAACCAAGGCCGACATCCTCAAGCACCTGCCGGCAAAAGAGGAACGGATCGTTGTGACCCACAACGCCGTCGATCCGCGCATGCTGCGCGAGCCCGGCGAAGCCGAACTCGCCGAGGCCCGCTTTCGCTACGGCCTCGACCACCCCTGCGTGCTTTACGTCGGCAACCTCAAGCCGCACAAGAACCTCGGCATCGCCGTGGAGGCCTTCGCGCGCTTCCGCAAGAAGGCCGGGGATGAGTGGCGCTTCGTCGTCGCCGGCAGCGAGGCGGTGGACAATGAGGTCCACAAGCGGATCGAGATGTCCGGGGCGAAGGGCGCGGTGCGCTTTCTCGGTTTCATACCGGGCAGGCACCTGCCGTCGATCTTCAGGCTGGCCGACATTTTCCTCTTCCCCAGCCTCTACGAAGGCTTCGGGCTCCCTCCACTCGAGGCGATGGCGGCGGGAGTGCCGGTTGTGTCTTCAAACACTTCCTCGATGCCGGAGGTGCTGGGCGATGCCGCGCTGCTGGTGGATCCGCAAGATCCGGTGGCCATGGGCGACGCCCTGCTTAGGATTCTCGACGATGCGGAGTTGCGCCGACGCCTGATCGCCGGCGGCCGGGAACGCGCCGCGGGTTATAGCTGGCGCAAGTCGGCCGAAAAGACCCTCTCGGGCTATCTCAGAGCCCTGGGGAGAGCCGGGAGCGACTTGTGAAAGTAGCCCTAGTCCACGACTGGCTTACCGGGATGCGCGGCGGCGAGCGCGTGCTGGAAATCTTCTGCGACCTCTTCCCCGAAGCCACGCTCCATACCCTGATCCACCACAAAGGGGCGATGAGCCCCACCATCGAAAGAATGAACATCGTCGAGAGCCGCCTGCATCGCTGGCCGGGCGCTCACAGCCATTTCCGCCACTACCTGCCGCGCTTCCCCCGCCTGATCGAGAGCTTCGATTTCAGAGGCTACGATCTGATCCTCTCCTCCAGCCACTGCGTCGCCAAGGGAGCCGATCCGCCGCCCGGCGCACTGCACATCTGCTACTGCCACACGCCGATGCGCTACGTCTGGGACCTCTACGGCGAATACGTGCGCGAGCGCGGCCCGCTCGTCCGCATGTTTCTGGCGATGTGCCGGGGACCGCTGCGCCGCTGGGATGTCCGCACCGCCGGCAGGGTTCACCATTACATCGCCAATTCCCGCCACGTGGCCGACCGCATCAAGCGGCACTACAAACGCGAGGCCACGGTGATCCACGCCCCGGTCGACGACGAGTTCTTCACCCCGGGCGACGGCGAGATTGGGGACTACTACCTAATTGTCTCCGCCATGGTCCCGTACAAGCGCGTGGGCATGGCGGTGCGAGCCTTCAGCCACTCCGGCAAGAGACTCGTCGTGATTGGTTCCGGCAGCGACGCCGAACGGATAAAAAAGGAAGCCGGCCCGAGCGTCGAGTTCCTCGGCAATGTAGAGGACCAGGAACTCAAAGAGCATTACAGGAAAGCCAAGGCTCTTATTTTCCCGGGCGAAGAAGACTTCGGCATCACGCCGTTGGAGGCAATGGCCTGCGGCCGGCCGGTGATCGCCTACGGCAAAGGCGGAGCGCTGGAAACGGTGGTTGACGGCGAGACCGGTCTATTTTTCAACGAAGACACCGAGGAATCGCTGCTGGCCGCCGTTGACAAATTCGAGAGCATGTCATTTACTATCAGCGATGCCCGCCGCCGCGCCGAGCGGTTCTCGAAGTCGAGATTCATCAAGCAGATACGGGAGTTCATCGAGGCGCGACTAGAAGAACACCTGGAGGTTAATGGCGGTGCTTAAGCGTCTGAACCGTATTGTGGTCGGGCTTCTGATAACCAGCGATGTGGTTGCCACCGCGCTGGCCTTCCATGCGGCCTATTACGTCCGCTTTTATTCGGGGATTATCCCGCAGCCGATAATCATTCCACCGCTGGCACAGTACTTCAGGATCCTGCCGTTTGTCTTGTTGCTTATCCCCGCCGTCTTCGCGATCAACGGCCTCTACAAATCGCGCCGGGGCAGGAGTCGCATCGACGAGTTCTTCTCGGTTTCTGTCTCGACGACTCTCTCCACACTGCTTATCTTCCTCTCGCTGCTCTATTTCAGGGTCTATCACACGCCCGATGTCTCGCCGGAATGGGAATTTTCCCGAATCACCCTCGCCTTTTTCCTTGGTATAGCAATTGTCTTTATCTCCGGTCTGCGTTTTCTGATCCGCCACGGTCTCGAAGCGCTGCAACGCAGGGGATACAACCAGCATAACATCCTGATCGCCGGCGCCGGGGAGCTCGGTCGAACACTGGTGGACAGAATCGTCGCCCACGAAGAGTTCGGGCTGAGGGCGATCGGCTTCCTCGACGACGACGAGCGCAAGCGCGGCAGCATCTACCAGGGCGCGAGAGTGATCGGCTCGCTCAAGGACCTGCACGAAATCGTCCACGAGCAACGAGTCGACACGCTCTTCATCGCCCTGCCCGCCGGCGCCTATCGCAAGACGCTGCAGCTCGCCGACTTGGCCACCAAGCACTGCGTTGAGGTGCGCGTCGTGCCCGACCTGCTGCAGTTCCTCAACCTGCGGGCGACGGTGGAGGACTTCGACGGCCTGCCGATCATCAACATCGATCAGACTCCGCTGCACGGCTTCAACCGCATGGTCAAGCGCTCCTTCGACATCGTCATGTCGACCATCGGGCTGACCGTCACCGCGCTGTTGTTCCCCATTCTCGCGCTCGTAGTGAAGATCTCAAGCCGCGGCTCGACCTTTTATCGACAGGAGCGGATGGGCATCGACGGCAAGCCCTTCACTCTCTACAAGTTCAGGACGATGAAGGTCAACGCCGAGACCGGCGGACCCGTCTGGGCAACGCTTGATGATCCGCGCGCGACACGCGTCGGCCGCTTTCTCCGCCGCACGAGCCTCGACGAGTTGCCGCAGTTCTGGAACGTGCTCAAGGGGGAGATGAGCCTCGTCGGGCCGCGGCCCGAGAGGCCGGAGTTCGTGCGGGAGTTCAAGCACCACGTGCCCAACTACATGCTGCGGCACAAGGTCAAGGCGGGCATGACGGGCTGGGCGCAGGTCAACGGCTGGCGTGGTGACACGAGCATCGACAAGCGTATAGAATACGATCTATATTACATACAAAACTGGTCGCTGGCGCTCGACTTGAAGATCATCTGGCTGACTATCTCGCGCTCGATGTTCGGCCGCAGCCACTACTGAGGTTCTGATCTTGAAAAAACCGCGCACGGTTATCACCGGAGGGGCGGGATTCATCGGCTCCCACCTCGTGGAGAGCCTGCTACAACGGGGGCATCAGGTCATCTGTATCGACAACCTGCTCACCGGCTCGATCGACAACATCGCCCACATTCACGACAGCGGCTTCCTCTTTATCAAACACGACGTCACCAATTACATCTACATCGAGGGGCCGGTCGACTACGTGCTGCACTTCGCCAGCCCCGCCTCGCCGATCGACTACCTCGAGTTGCCGATCCAGACGCTCAAGGTCGGCTCGCTGGGGACGCACAAGGCGCTGGGACTGGCCAAAGCCAAGGATTCGACTTTCCTGATCGCCTCCACCTCCGAGGTATACGGCGACCCCCTGATTCACCCCCAGCCTGAGAGCTACTGGGGAAACGTCAACCCGATCGGCCCGCGCGGCGTTTACGACGAGGCCAAGCGTTTCGCCGAGGCTCTCACTATGGCTTATCACCGCTACCACGGCGTCGACACACGCATCGCCCGCATCTTCAACACGTTTGGTCCGCGGATGAGAATCAACGACGGGCGAGCCGTCCCCACTTTCATCAACCAGGCTCTGCGCGACGAGCAGATCACCGTGTTCGGCGACGGCTCCCAGACCCGCAGCTTCTGCTTCATCACGGATTTGGTTGAAGGCCTCATCAGGCTGATGGAAAGCGACATCTGCGAACCGGTCAACCTGGGCAATCCGGCGGAGATGACGATACTCCAACTGGCCGAGAGAATCGTGGAGATGAGCGGCTCCCACAGCAAAATCGTCTTTCAAGACTTGCCGGTGGACGACCCGAAGGTCCGCCAGCCCGATATCTCGAGGGCCCGCAGTAAGCTGGATTGGGAGCCGAAAGTGCCGCTGGAAGAAGGGCTGCGGGAAACGATAGGATATTTCAAGGAGAGCTGGAAAAGGGACGATGAAGGAGAGGCGAAAACATAAGAGGTACTACCTCAAGGCGCTTCTGCAGACGGACGAGGCGGGGGAGTACAGCAACGTCACGCTGGAGTCGATCAACCTCAGCGCCAGCGGGCTGCTGGTGCGCTCGGGAATCGAGATCCAGGTTGGCGAGAAATTCTCGCTGCTCTTCTCCCTCCCCGGCCGCGAGCAGCCGGTCAAGACCGCGTGCGAGGCGGTGCACAACCTGGAAGCGATCCCGGGAAAGCAGTACTTCGTGGGGGCGAGGTTCTTGGAACTGGACGGGATCACTCCCGATGAGCTTCAGGGCTACCTGAAGGGGCGCTTCGAGGACACCTAAACCTGAGGGGTGTAAGGAATCTCCCTCGCTGTGGCATGAGCGAGCCGTCAGGCCACGGATCGCTGGAACGCTTTCCGCTCGAATCCTTTCAATAAACCTTCCGTCTCGAAAATCTGGACCCGATTACCCCCAAGGTGTTCTCGACGACGAATAGCGCGCGGTCGTCGATGGTGAAAACCACCTCCTCGACCCGCTTGAGCCGCACGCTGTCGACGATCGTCATAAGCACGGTTTTCTCTCTACCGCTGTAGGCTCCCTGAGCTTTCAGGAAGGTGGCTCCGATGCGGAACTTGCTCAGTAATGTCTGCGCGATCTCGGAGTTCTTGTCGGAAATGATGTAGAGAAGTTTGCGCTGGCTGAAGAGTGCGAGAACGTACTCCACCGTAACCGACGACACGAAGACGAGGATCAGCGATGCGATGACGATGTCCGCCTCGAGAAACACAAGGGTGAAGGTGAAGAGGACTGCGTTGTAGACGAAGTAGAACTTGCCGATCCCGAAGTTGAAGTTCTTGTTGAGGATGATGGCGATGATGTCGAGGCCGCCCGCCGAGCCGATGGAGCGCAGGATAGTGCCTGTGCCCGCGCCGCTGATCACCCCGGCAGCGATCGCGGCGTAAAGCTGATTGTGAACGGCGAACTCGACATCGATCAACTGGTAGGCGACGGTGATCACGCACATTGCATAAAGACTATAGAAGAAGAATCTCTTGCTGACGAACATGTAACCGAAGACGAACAAAGGTATGTTAAGAATGAAGTACCACAAGTTCGGCGAGAAGGCGTCGACCACATAGTAGAGCAGCAGAGAAGTACCGAAGACGCCCCCGGTGACGAAGCCGTGGTGAACTGCGATAGCCTTGATTCCGAAGGCGAAGATGATCGAGCCGAGCGTCAGCAATAAGAGATTCCAGATTATCGAGTAAACGAAATCGGCTTTTTTCATGGCGAGCCCCCGGCGGCCGTTGAAGGTTCGCAAGTCAGCCGCCTAGGCTCAAATTGCCAGAACTCCTCCCGGCCGGTCAAGCTCCTTCACGCCAAAGCAGCAAAACAAAGCGCCCGCCCCCTACGTGGGGGACGGACGCTGCAATCTCTGAGGAGGATAACCTAGCTCAGCGTCGCCAGTACATCGAGAGCCGGCTCGATTTCCGGAATTTCCTTGGGTTCGACGATGCTGATGAAGCGGATGATGCCTTCCTTGTCGACGACGATGAGGGCGCGCTCGCTGAAGCCCTCGGCCTGGCGCATCACCCCGAAGAGGTCCGCGACTCCGCCGTGCGGCCAGAAGTCGGACAGCAACGGATATGAGATGCCCCCCAAGCCGTCGGCCCACGCCTTGTGAGTGAAGATGGAGTCGACGCTGACCGCGATCACCTCGGTGTTGAGCTCCTCGAACTTGTCGTAGATCTTCTGATAGCTGGGTATCTGCGCGCTGCATACCGGAGAAAACGCCATCGGATAAAACACTAGCAGCACGTTTTTCCTGCCCTTGTAGTCGCTCAGGCTAACCTTGACCTGATTGATATCGGCAAGGGTGAAATCGGGCGCCGCGTCGCCGACCTTCAATTTCCTGGTTTCTCCCATTGATCTATCTCCTTTCACACGTTCCTTTATTTCCTGAGTCCCGCGGGACCGCTCTCCATCTGAATCTTCTGTTGCTCCCGCAGCATTTCCAAATGTTTGCGTTCGCCGTCGGCAAGCTCCTTAAAGGTGCTGCCGACCTCCCCCATGCTGGGTTCGCGAGCAAGGCGCTCAAAGAATGCTACGGTGTCTTCGTGCACTCTAATCCCTTTGTAGATCGCATCGAGATCCGAAGGGATGCCGTGACGCGCCGCCTCGCCGGCCAAGCGGTGACCGCCGAACACGAACGGATCGATAGAATCGCGCAGGTAGGCCAACGCCGTGTCGTCGAGATCCTCAGTGGTATAGGTGCTGCCGGAAAACGCCGGAAGAACCTTGTCTTTCAACACGTTGATGTGGTCGATACCGTCTTTTTGCAGACGGGCGAAGAACTTTTTGAGCTTGGGATCGCGTGTGCTGAGCACGGCTATGCGGAAGAATTCCACGCTGTTGCGGACAAGTGCTATCGCCATCTGGACCGCCTCGTAGCCGCTGTAAAAGGCCGCGGCGGTTTCCAGCGCGCGCTCGGCGCCGGCAGCCCTGCGCCTGCTCTCCTCGCGCCGACGCTTGAGCAGATCGACAATGTCGTTGACCGCCGTCGCCACTTCACCCGCTGCCGTGCTGATCAGCTTGAGCTTTCCCGGGTAAGTGATGATGTCACCCGCCGCATAAACTCCCGGCAGGTTGGTCTCCATCTTGCTGTTGACGGCGATCGAATTCCCGCTGACCGCCAGCCCCCAGCTCTCGAACTGGTGCAGGTTGACCACAAAGCCGATATTCAGCAGCAGCGCTTCCACCTCGCGGCGCTCTTCCTCACCGGTGAGCGTGTCGATGTAGGTTATCTCCTCAACCCGCTCATCCCCATGCAACGCCTTCAACTCGAAATAAGGGAATTTCGTCTCCACACCCGACTGAGAAAGCCGCGCAGCCAAGCTCTCGCCGGCGCCGTAATTGTTGAGCCTATGCACCAGCAGTACGCTCTCGGCCACTCCGCCCAGCTCGGCGGCCCATTCGAAAGCGTTGTCGCCCGCGCCGACAATGATGACTTTCCTGCCGCGGAAGCGCTCGGCATCGTCGAGATTGTAATAGATACCCTTGCCCTCGAGTTCCTTGGCGCCGGGCACGTCGAGCCCGCGGGGAACGAAAGCCCCTACTCCAGCGGTTACGACCACGCTGCGGGAGTAGTGCTCGCCGTGGTCGGTCATCAGCGTGAGAACCTCTCCGCCGGCCCCCTCAAGGGAAGTCACGCGCTCGCCGAGGCTCACCGCCGCCCCCACGCTCTCGGCCGATGCGGCCAGGTTTCCCACCAGGACCTTGGAGACGATTTCCGGGTAGCCGGCCACGTCATAGATTGTCTTGGTCGGGTAGAGTGACGCCAACCGCCCTCCGAGCTCGGTCTGGCTGTCGATGATCTTGGCCTTGAGCCCGTGCCGGCCGGCATAGAACGCGCCGTAAAGACCCGCGGGGCCGCCGCCGACAAAGGTCACGTCGAATATCTCTCGCTTATCGCTCATACATCCCTCCGAACACTGAGCAGGCTTTTTGGGGACTGGAAGGCTATTCTAGGTGGCACCATATTGAAAGTAAAGAAATCGCCGCCCGGCGGCTGCCGCTTGCCCTCTTTCCGCATATCCGGCTAACTTGATTTACGATAACAATATCGAAAAATTTCGGACTGAGAGAGTCCATACCCGGAAATCCCTTGCGATTCCGCCTCGCGTCCTCCCACTCAAAACTCCCCTTCCGAAGACCTCCAGCCGGATCCGAGGCTTGTCGTCCAGCGCGCTCGGGTAACCGCACTTCTCACAGGATCGCCCAGCCATTCGAGTGAGAATAATGGTCAGGAATTGAATCCCGTATGGTTCGCTGTTGAACACTATTATCTTCGGTGCTCCGGCCCGGGAACGGAAATAACATTGCTGATCGTGTCCCCACCACACCGCTTAGAGAATAAATTTCTCAGCCATGTCTTGAAAAAAGCGAAGCCTGCCGATAGCATAAGCGAAGTCACTAACGCTTTTTCGGGGGTATTTCCACGCCAGTGCGGACTTTTCTCCTCATCTCCAGCTTGTTGGTCTTTATTCTGCCGGTCTCGACGCCCGCTGATGCCAGCGGACGGGATGAGATTATCGGCTTCCGACACGTCGATTTCATCGACGGCAGCAGCGAGACGCTTTTCCTCATTCAGGAAACCAACACCGGCCGCATTAGCCTGTGCTCCATCGATGAACTGAAGACAAAACTCGCGCCGACCGCCTGGCAACTGCTGATCGTTTATATGACCAAGAGATGGCCCGACAACAAGAAGACACTGCGTTTCGAGCTTACACCGCTAGCCAACAACTACAAGAAGAAGTTCAACACGACATTGCGCAAGATGAAGAATGCTCGCCGGGGAACTTCGAAGGTCCCAAAGTTCAAGGTGACCGCGTCCGTTGTGAAATTACAATCGGGAACCAACCAGTTCCGTCAAAAGGATGGTATCAACACGATAGTGATGACGCCCGACGACCGATACTTCTGGAATATGGCGGGAGTCGCAGCCTATTGTATTGTCTACAGTGATAACGTAATGGGCGTTGACGGGATCACAATAAAAGAGATCTTACTGACAGAGACGGACGTGTTTTTCCCCCTCGACTTCTTCTGGCAATCAAACCTCCAATGGCAAACCGTTCTGATTCACGAATTCGGTCACACTATCGGTTATGACCATTCTGCGTGGACCAACGACTACATGTCGTACCGCAGGCAACTTGTCTCGCTCGAAAAGCTCAACGACAAGACCAGCAACCTTTGGGCTACCAGCCAGGAGCGCGACCGGATTTACTATCCTGCCGGCGCAGATGATAAAGAAACGCCGCGGCTGTTGCCGCTTGAAGGCACAGTGATCGACATCCACTACATGCATGCACCCGATCCGCAATACAATTGGATCGACCTTAACCGATACCACCCTGTCGCCCTGACCAACCTCAAGAGCTTCCCCGGCAATAACATCGAGCTGGCCGTCTACCACGGCCCGACCGCGAAAGGCAAACCGTTCATCAAGTTGACCGGTAACGAAATCCAAGAAGTTCAAAACGGCAAGGGTAATCTGCTGCTCTTCGGCAAGGAAGCTCTTTATAAGAAACTTAAAAATAAGATCACTAAGAATGGCAAACCAAAAACAATCGACAACCACTCATTCGGTGTCGCACTGGAGGCGACGATTGTCGTCAAGGGCTACCTGACTCCCGACGACAATGCCCCTGTCACGCTGACAAGGACCGTCGTGTTCGTCGATGCTAATTGATACAGCGCTCTTTGAAGAGCTGAGTGATGTAACCATTAGGGAGGAGTCGTTAAAGTGAGATAGTACGTCAGAGACCCGAGATGCGGAGCCTCGACACTGATGAATTTCTGCCGCGGTTACAGGATCGCTATTTACTTTTGAGGAGGGGGAAATGTCCGGGAAACAGGGAAACAAGCTTATACTTTTCATCGTTGCTCTGGCCGCAACGGCCTTGATACTTGCCGTCATCCCGTCGACCAAGGCGTCACAGGACAACACCTGGTCTGCGGCGAAGGACGACCGGCCGCTGATCACATCGTTCAAGATCACCGCCAAGAAACTGCAGAAAAACAGGATCAATTGGGTAACGGTAGAATTCACGTTCAAGGACGAGAAGAGAAACCTGCGCGGCGGTACTATGACTATCAATTTTCAGTATTCGAAAACCAAGGGACGCTTTTTTAATTATGCTCTGACCGACAGGGCGTTCAAGCAGAAAAACGGTTCATACAGCCTCTCCTTCGGCCTACTCGGCGAAAACATGAAACAGGTCACCATCTGGGCCTGGATGCGCGACGCCGGAGGCACCGCCGGGAATGAGTCGGAATACATAACACTGACGCTCATGAAGAAAAATCCCAAGGGCGGCAAGCAGGGCTACAGGGTCGGACAAAAGGCTTACGACTTCACTCTCCTGGATCAGAGCGGAAACGAAGTGAAACTGTCGGACTATAAGGGAAAGGTTATATGGCTTGATTTCTCCACAGGCTGGTGCACTTACTGCGCCAATGAAGCAGCCGACCACAATGAATTCAAGCAAAAATACGGCGACGAACTGGAAATCATCACCGTTTTGACTGAAGGAGTAAGCTATAACTGGGCTAATTCGAAAGACTGCAAACAGTGGGCAAAACGGTTCAAGTTGACATCTCCTGTGCTCGCCGATCTCTTGGCTGGAGTCTATTACGGCTATACCAGGTACGGGGACACCATGTCGTATCCGTACAACTTCATCATCGACAAGAAGGGAATCATCCGTTGGAAGAAAATCGGCTACATGGACGACGGCTCGACCAAGGCGAAGATAGAGAGCAAGATCATCGAGCTGCTGAACGAATGACCGGCTGCGCCGGTAATTGGACACCCTGATCACCAGGCCTGGGCTCCTGTTTTCGTGGATTTGACAAATAAAGCGCCGGAGGTGCTTTCATGATTAGCAAGGGCATTCTGAGGATTCCGCTCGCCGTGTCGACTGTTTTGCTGAGCACTTTTTTGATCCTGCCGCACACGGCCCGCAACGAGGTCCTCCCCTCGAAATACGACACAACACTGGAAATCCTCAATTACGATGTCACGCCGGCTAAGTTGCAGAAGAACAGGATAAACTACGTCACTTTAACTTTCAGACTCAAAAAGGACGGCAGAAAGCTCCGAGGCGGCGAGGCGACGCTCTATTACCAGGTCAGTAATGGATCGTCTACGGGCTTTTTCTTCAACCTTGAAGACAAGGCCTACAACAGAAACCAGGGTAAATACTCGATTTCCTTCGGCCTGCTGCCGGGTAGCTGGACATGGATAGAGTTTCGCTCTCTGCGGATCGCCGACGCCCGCGGCCGTTACAACATCAAACCGAAAACCATCAGGCTGACAAGATCGAAAAAGATTCCCGGAAAACGCCAGGGCAGCAAGGTCGGAAGCTACGCCTACGATTTTTCCCTTCTCGATTACACCGGAAAAAAGATCACCCTGTCCGACTACCTCGGCAAAGTCGTCCTGATCGATTTGTCGACCATGTGGTGCGGTCCGTGTAAGACCGAGGCGGCCCAACTCCAGGACCTCTACGAAACTTATAAAAACGAGGGACTCGTCGTCCTCTCGATTCTCTTCCAGGCCTATGAGATCAGGACACCATCGGATAAAGAACTAAGGAAGTGGGCGAGGAAGTACAAGATGACATTTCCGCTTATGGCCGATCCCGTCGAGGGCGTTTACAAACCGTACGCCGCGGGCGACCGCTACGTGCCGTACAACTTCATCATCGACAGGAAGGGCAAGCTGCGCTGGCGCAAAGCAGGCTACACACCGCAAACCCACACGGAAATCGAGAACAAGATCGTGGAGCTTTTGAACGAGAAATAGAGATTGTTTCTCGAACTCTGCCTTACATCCGAGATCCGGCAAATTTCTCCCGGCTGGATTGACTGCTGACTTCAGTCCTGATCGCTTGCTCCGGACCTCCCCGGTGTTGCCTGCGCCGACTTCAGTGATTCTAGTGGATGGTGAGGCTCTTCCTGCCGGCCATCGAATTGTTGGCCGCGTCGAGGTCTTCTCCGTCCCCGTTTGGTTCGACTTTCACCAGGACAAGGTACTCGCCGACGTCGGTTTCCAAGGGAATTGAAGCCACTATCTTGTATTTCCTTGATTTCCCCGGCTCCAACGCCTTGATCCTAATGGTCTTCAGCGGGTCGAGCTCGAACGCCGGCTGCGAGTCGTCCGCGCTCACCAGCAGCACGCTCACTTTAGCCTTGCCGCTGGAAATGTTCCCGAAATTCTTCACCCGCGAGATAACGACGATCTTTGAGCCGGGGTAAGCCGTTTTCCCCCGGAATTTGACCATCGAGATCCCGAGATCGGTCCCGCCCTTGAGATAGAGGAGGATGTTCTTCAGGAAGGGGGTGTTATCGGCCTTGCCGATCACGTCGCCTTTGGAGTCATCACAGAGTGGCAGATTCATGTCGCCGCACACAACCAGACGCCCCAGTCCCAAAGTTTTCCAATGAATCGATATTGCCGTATGGATTCCGCCGTCTTCAAAAACCGCGGCGGCATCGGCTTTCGATGCATCGATGTCGAGCAACCTCCGCATGTTCGGGCTGCGTATATGCGCGGCGGGATAGGGTCTGCTTAAAGGCGAGGCTTTATCGACCAAGGCACTCGCAGCATCGCAGGAAGGCGCTGCGAATTCGATTCCATAACCTGAGATGAAAGTCCCAAGGTTGTTGAGGGCGTGTCCTATATTAGTGAACATTATCTCATTATAACCGAGAACAAATACACCGCCCCCGCTCTTGATGAATTGTCTCAAAGCACCGACATCCCCATCCGAAAGCGCAAAGGATTGTAAAGGCAGGATCAGGATGTCGGCGTCTCCGAGAACTCCGCCCGTGAATTTCGACAGCCGCCTCCCCTCCACCGCAAATCCCAACTTCCGCGCAAGCTCGGCAAATCGGGCATAGCCGTCCTCCATGACATAACAACCGCCGCTGACATTGCTGCTTGCAATTAGAACCTTTATCTTCTCCGGCGCGGGAGTTCCGAAGACAAGGGCAGGATTGCACAAATGGATACAGACTAGGACCGCAAGGACTAGACGTGTGACCATATC
>DATKUA010000186.1:0-4338 GCA_035530855.1 Acidobacteriota bacterium
TCAGAAGGGAAGAAATGTTCGCGGAGCTGGTTTGCGCTACCTCGCGAGGCGCTCCGCCATGTCGATCAGCAGCAGGAATGAGCCCATGGCCTTGTCGGGCCCCTCGTAAGCAGGGGTGAGCTTCTTTTTTTATCCCCAGGCGGGCGCGCGCAGTGTGGGAAAATCTACGTGAAAGTGTTTTCCCGAAGCACGCAACCGGGGATTATTGGCTCGGTACGTTCACCTTTGAGAGGCCATGAATCCGTGTCATGGTGAATTCCGCTCGGGCGGATCAGAAAGAATCCCACCCCGCGAAGCTCATTTCTTCTCTTCAAGACGCTCCAGGGATTCCTTGGCCTGGGGGAAATTCGGGTCGAGTTCCAGGCTCTTCTTGTAGCACTCGATCGCCTCGTCCACCTGCTGCAACTGCTCGTAGGCCACCCCCTTGCGCCACCAGGCGGCGGCCACGGAAGGTTCCGCGTTCTCGTCGGCCAGCTCAATATACCTGTCGAGCTCGGCGATCGCCTCGGCCTGCTCGAACTGGCCCACGATCCTGGAACGAGCCGATTGATAGAGAGACGGCAGATGCGGCTGGTCGCCCCGGATGTTCTTGGCGAAATACTCGATGGACTTCCGGTAGTCTCCAGTGGCCTGAAGAATGAATCCATGCCTGAAATTCAGGTCGAATTCAGTCGCCACGGCGTAGTCGAGGCCAAGCAACGCCGAGTTGATTGTCTGTGCAAGCCAGTCGGCTCCGCCGTCATAGTTGGATAGGATTATCAGCGTGTAACCCATTTCGGGGAAGCGTCGGAATTCGGCGTTGAATCCCGGACACCCTCCGTTGTGGCCGATGGCCTTCGTTCCGCTCAATTCCCAGACACCCCATCCGAAACCGTAGGTCTGCGACGGCCCCACCGGCGTGAACATGATCTGCTTGTACTCTTCCGACAGCAGCTCTTCGCCGTAGAGCGCCTGGTCGAATTTCAACATGTCCTCCACGGTTGAGTAGAGTCCGCCGTCGGAGAATGCCGGCGGTTCCCCGAAGACCTGAACGCTGTAACCGCCATTATCCGGCAGCTTTCTGTAACCGGTTGCCCTGTTGAGCACCACCTCGTCGGCGTAGACGATGCCGGAATCCGCCATCCCCAGCGGATCAAGTATCTGCTGGCGCAGGTAATCCTTGTACTCCGTGCCCGTAACCTTCTCGATCACCGCGCCCAGCAACACCATCCCCGAGTTGGAATAGCTGAACCTCTCACCGGCCTGGAACAGTATCTCCTGATCGTAGATCAAGGGCAGCACGTCGCTGATTCTCCGCAGCGTGTGCATTTTGCACTCGTAGTCCTTGTGGCCCATGTAGTTGTCCAGACCTGAAGAGTGGTTCAGCAAGTGTTGAATCTGTATCTTGTCCTTCTCGGGGTGGGGGAAATCGGGCAGGAACTTGCTCAGGGGATCGGTGAGCTTGATCTTGCCCTGCTGCGCTAGTTGCATTATCAGCGTGGCTGTGTAGCACTTGCCGATCGAGCCGATGTTGAACTTGGTGTTCAGCGCGTTCTTCACCTGGTGGTCCATGTCGGCATACCCGACCGCCGCCGAATAAATCACCTCGCCCTCGTGCGCGACCAGTACCGCGCCGGAGAACAGGTCGTATTTCGCCTCGGCCTTAACAATCTCGTCGATCTTGTCCTTGAGTGATTTCTCTTGATTTGCGGCCGCTACCGCAGCGAGCGACACCATCATCAGCATCAGAACCAGAAGCGTGACTACACTACCTGGAACTCTTCTCATGACTATCCTCCTGTAACCAACTTGTTCTGCGTGCGAAAAGCGCAAGCCGATCACTTCTTATCGCGCTCCGCCTCCAGCCTCTCGATTTGTCGCCGTGCCATCGGGGCGGCGTTCGGATTGAGCTCTATGCACTTCTGATAAAACCCGATCGCCTCGTCTATCTTACCCTGCTCGCCCTTGATACCGCCGAGACGCCAGTAGGCGTTCACCGAAGCCGGATAGAGCGAGAGCTGGTAGTGCAACAGTTCAACGGCTTCATCGACCAGCCCGCGTTCGACTAGCGAGTCGACGTTGAAGGTCATTTGTATATCGGAGGGATCGACCTCGAATCCGTATCTCTTCGATAACTCTGAATAATAATCCATGATGTCCGCAAGGCCGCTAATCTCCAGGTCCGGCGGCATCTTGTAATCCCGGAACAGGGTTTTCAGGGCTTTCTTCAATTCCATCGGCTGAATCGAATCGTCGTTGTCGATGAGATGGTTCAACTCCAGCCGGAATCCCTTTTCCTGCATCTCGTAAGTGAGCTCGGCGAAGCTGTAGATCCTGGCAAGGCGTATCGGCCGTTCGCCAATGCGGCCGAATGTCATGAATAAAAACTCGGCCGGCGGCTCCTGTTCCGAGAAAAATCCTTCCGCTCTTTTCATCAGCCAATCGCTGTTCGCGGGTTCGGTGAAAGGATTATCCATGATGAAAGCGTCGAAGAGGTCGGGCCTCTCCATCAGCGAATAGAGGCAGAACACCGCGCCCGCCTGCGGACCGACGAGGATGCGGTAATCCTTGGCCTTGTAATTATCCTCCACGAACGGAATGACCTCTTCAGCTACAAATCGCAGGAAGTTTGCGCTGCCGGCCGGTCGGCCGTCCGGCCACAACGGCCGATGATCGCGATAGCGGTCGGGATTGTCGATTCCGACGACGATCATCCGCGGCGCCCTGGCGGCGTCGCCAAGCTCGTCAACGATGGCAATAGCCTCAGCGTAATAGGCCGAGATGTAATCGCCGTACAAATGGTAGACCACCGGGTACGTGATTCTGGATTCCTCGTAGCCCCGCGGCAGATGGATCAGCAGGCGGCGGTCTTCATTCAATATCTTCGAATGGATCACCCGGTACTTGCCGATCGAGACATCGTCCCCGTCTTCTTGCGCGTTCGCCAGTGATCCTGACGCTATTACGGCGAAACACACTGATAAAAGCGCTATTAGCTTCAAACCATTGAGAGATCGCATTGATTACCCCCGCAGTTCCGGATTCCGTGGCACGCGTGGCTCCTATTTATTTGCTAAGAAAGATCATTTATTAATACGATCCGGCGGCTGTCGATGTAATTGAGGCCACAAAGCGCTAAAAAAGTCGCAGATGGATGGCCGGCGGAAGCCTTGCACCTATCGGAGACTGGAACAGCCGAATTGTTTTGAAGGTTGTGCTCTGTTTTGGGTTGCTTCCGGACTAGTCGAGCCGCAGCCTCTCGACTCCCGCCTCCTCCAGGTCGAAGCCCTCGAGCAGCCGGTTGTCCACCTCCGCACCGGGCAGGAAGACAATCCCGTAACCCTCGCTTCTCAAGCGGAGGAACTCCTCCTCCGGCAGATAATCGAGGTACTTGTCCTCGTAATTCTCGAAACCGAGAAGCAGGGCGATCGGCGGCCGCCGGTAAGCGCAGACGACGACCGTCTTCTCCGGCATCCGCTCGACCCTCGCGATCACTGCCCGGGCATAATCTTCCACCAGCCTGCGGTTGAAGTGGTCGGCGAAAACCGGGCCGTAGATCCCCATCGCCAAATCCCGGCCGAGGACATGGAACCCCAGGGATGGATTGTCGGGCTCCTTCCCGAGCTCTGCATAGAGGTTGTTCTCCAGATCAAGGCTCACCAGGAACGGCGAGACGATCAGCAGGGCGCACACCGTCACGAATACCTTGCGCGACGCGTACATCGACAGCAGGATGAGCACGAAGGGCACGACGGGCACGAAATAGTCCGGCTTGAAGGGCAGGCGCAGAAACATTGCCAGGTGGATCAGGATCGCGATGAGCCATGCGGCGGGGACGAGCCATCGCCTGCGGTTGTCTCCGCCCGGGGCGATCTCCGCCTTCTTTCTGAAAAAGATAAGGCCGAGGACGGCGACAGCCAGCGCAGCGAGCCCGATCAGGCCCCAGACGTCGACCAGTCCGCGCTTGATCAAAGTCCGCAGCGGCGGATACTGTTCGATCTCCACGTACTGCACCAGGCCGAAGCCGTATTTCAAGAATCCGGGGATATAGCAGAGTCCGCCCACGACGGCCCCCACGACACCCGTCTTGAGGATGCCCGGCCAGGATTTCCTGAATCCCTCCTCGCCGATCAGGTAGAGCGCAAAGGGAAGGATCATCAGAAGAGAGGGCGCCCTGCAGCCGATGGCCAAGCCCAGCATCAAGCCCGCGATCAGCAGCCGGCGGCTGACCACGAAATAGAGTGCGGCCATGATGAACGCGAGCGCCCAGATGTAGTCGTTGGGCGAGGTGCTGTTGAGGTATACCACCGGCGTCATTGCCATCGCCAGCGATGCGAGCAGGTAACGGCGCGCGCCCAT
>DATKUA010000187.1:0-22101 GCA_035530855.1 Acidobacteriota bacterium
GCCATGCCGCCATGCAGCACCTCGTTCAGATCGACGAGTCCCCGGGAAGCAAGCAGGAACCACGTTCCGACCACCGGATGCCCGGCAAGTGGAATTTCCTTGCGGGGTGTAAAGATCCTCAATCGCCGCAAGGCTGCTTCATCCGTGGGATCCTCGACGAAAACGGTTTCACTGAGATTTAGCTCGCGAGCAATCTGCTGCAATTCTTCTTCCCGTATCTCTGTGCGGTCGGGAAACACGGCAAGCGGATTGCCGGCAAGTGGCTTATCGGTAAAGACATCCACGATGAAATAACTTACTCGCCGCATAGCTACCTCCAGGCCGGACAAATAATAATTATCATAACATGTAGGATAATAATTTATTCATTAATAAAACACACTCCCCCGCTTCTGTTGAAGAATATCAGCGCCCGGAGGACGATTCCACCATCATTTTTGATTTGCTACTTGACTGGTTTTGCTAATAGTGAAAGAATTCTCGGATTGAGGGCTTTCCCAGCCCGGGCAATAAGTGTTTGATATTATTGGGCTTAAAATCGCTCCTATTTCTTTTCCATTTGAGATTTTCGGAGCAATTGAGAGGTTTAATCATGAAGATTCGCGACGAGGATGCATTATTATATCACGCTGAACCGGTGCCGGGTAAGCTGGAAGTCATCGCCTCAAAGCCGTGTATGACGCAGCGTGATCTATCGATCGCCTACACCCCGGGAGTAGCGGTTCCATGTCTGCGCATCGAAAAGAATCCTGAAGACGCTTACCTCTACACCGGCAAGTCAAACCTGGTTGGCGTAGTCTCTAACGGCACGGCCGTGCTTGGCCTCGGCAATATCGGCGCTCTTGCCGGAAAACCGGTGATGGAAGGGAAAGGGGTACTCTTCAAGCGCTTTGCCAACGTCGACGTGTTCGACATCGAGCTGGACACCGAAGATCCCGACGAGATTATCCGCGCCTGCCAACTGCTCGAGCCGACGTTCGGCGGCATCAACCTGGAGGACATCAAGGCTCCCGAGTGCTTCTACATCGAGGAGAAGCTGAAGGAGACGATGAAAATACCCGTGTTCCACGACGACCAGCACGGCACAGCGATCATCAGCGGCGCCGGGCTGCTCAACGCGCTCGAGATCACCGGTAAGGACATCGCCAAGGCGAGGATGGTGGTTCTGGGCGCCGGCGCGGCCGGAATCGCCTGCGCCAAGATCTTCGAGGCCCTCGGCATCACGCACGAGAACATCATCATGGTCGACACCAAGGGTGTCATCTACAAGGGCCGCGAAAGGGGAATGAATCCCTACAAGGAGATGTTCGCGACCGAAGAGAGCTGCCGGACCCTTGAGGACGCAATGGTCGGCGCCGAGGTCTTCGTCGGCGTCAGCGGTCCTGACCTGCTGACCAACGAGATGCTCAAGAGCATGGGTCCCAAGCCGATCATCTTCGCGATGGCCAATCCCGATCCGGAAGTCACCCCTGAAAGGGCGAAAGAGGTGCGCCCCGATGCCATCGTCGCCACCGGCCGCAGTGACTACCCCAACCAGGTCAACAACGTCCTCGGCTTCCCGTTCATCTTCCGCGGCGCACTCGACGTCCGCGCCACCGCGATTAACGAGGAGATGAAGATCGCCGCCTGCAACGCGCTGGCCAAGCTGGCCAAGGAGGACGTGCCTGACGAAGTGCTCGCAGCTTATGGCGGAGAGGCTTTCCACTTCGGCCCCGAGTACATCATCCCCAAGCCGTTCGACCCGCGAGTGCTGCTGCGGGAGGCTCCTGCTGTAGCCCAGGCCGCGATCGACACCGGCGTCGCGCAGAAGCCGTTCGACAACGTTGAGGATTACGTGCGCAAGCTGGAAGGCATGCTCGGCCGCAGCCGCGAGGTGATGCGGTTCGCTTTCGACAAGGCACGCTCGCTGAAGAAGAAAAAGAAGATCGTCTTCCCCGAGGGCGAAGAAAACAAGATTCTGCGCGCTTGCCAGGAGATTGTCGACCGCAAGATCGCCACGCCTCTGCTTCTTGGCAACGAAGACGTGATCATGGCCAAGATCAAGGAACTCAGTTTGCATCTCACGCGCGACCAGCTCGATATCATCAGCCCACTGACTTCCGACAAGCGCGAGGAATACGCCGAGCTCTTCTACAAGCTCCGGCAGCGCAAGGGAGTGACGCCGCATGTCGCGGCCAGGCGGGTAATGGAGCCGCACATTTTCGGCATGCTCTGCCTCAAGAACGGCGACGCCGACGGTCTCGTATGCGGCCTCAACTATTCCTACCCCGAGATGATCAGCCGCGCGCTTAAAATCATCGGCATCAAGGAAGGCATGCACCGCGTCATCGGCCTCTACATGATGGTTTTCAAGGACAAGACGATCTTCTTCGCCGATACCACTGTCAACATCGTGCCCGATTCCTACACGCTCGCCGAGACGGCAATGCTGGCAGCTGAGGCCGCAATCTCGTTCAACATGGAGCCCCGTGTGGCAATGCTGTCGTTTTCCAACTTCGGCGATCTGCGCGATCCTCTCTCCGACAAGGTCGCCGAAGCGGTGAAGCTCGTGAAGGAGAAGATGCCGGATCTGGCAATCGACGGCGAGATGATGGCCGACGCGGCGCTCAATCCCGAGATCGCCATGGAGCAATTCCCCCACAGCGCCATCAAGGGCAACGCCAACGTGCTGATCTTCCCGAACCTGGCAGCGGGCAACATCGCCTACAAGCTGCTCAATAACCTGGCCGGCGCCTCAGCCATCGGCCCGATCCTGATGGGCACGGACAAGCCGGTCAACGTGCTGAACTACCACAGCAGCGTCACCGATATCGTCAACCTCACCGCGATCACGACGATCAGTTGCATCGACGACAATTGCTGACCACCTGAAGCACGGTCGGCCGAAACGTAGCAGATGAACGGCGGGGCGCCCAACGCCCCGCCGTTTTCGCATGGCGACGGTATTGTTGTAGAGCGAGAGGCTGTGGCATATATTGGCCTCATGAACAAATGGCATCTCTATGCCGAGCTCAGTGCAGCGGGGCTCGTGTTCGTTGCCGCCATCCTTGTCGGCCTGTGGGTTGGAAATCTGCTCGATAATATTTTCGGCACAGCCCCCTTTCTCACCCTCTCGTTGATGGCACTCGGCCTGGCCGCGGCGGTGCTGAACCTGTTGAAAACGCTGAAACGGCTGGAGAAAAGCGGCTGAAATGAATTTCTTTCCCGAGGAGACCGACATAACACTGCGCCGCACATACATCGCGGCGTTGGCGTTGTTGCCAGTTGTGACCGGCGGGGCTGCGTTCTGGGGGCTCGGGCACGCGGCCAGCGCGCTGACCGGCGGCCTGCTGATCCTGCTCTGCGGCCTGTGGACCTACGGCGCAGTCAAGGGCGTTTACGTCATCGGCCAGAAGCGCGTGCGGCGAATGCTGTGGTGGCGCGTTTCCTGGAGATTCGTGTTGCTCGCGATTACCCTCTATGCTATTCTCCAGGCACCTTGGCTCCAACTGGAGCCTTTTATTGCGGGCTTATCGATTTTCCTGCCCGCAATTGTTGTGGAACTTGTCTTGGAGTTTTTCGCCCTGAGGGCTTAAGAACCAAGAGCGCATAGATGAAACACGAGCTATCGTTGCCGTACCTGTTGCTAAAACCCATCCTGGACGGGTTGCCGCAGGAACTGCAGTTTCTCAATAGCGACCACGTGGTAATGGTCACCCTGATCACGCTTCTCCTGGTGATCGCTCTGCCGTTGATCGGGCGCCGCCTGCATCCGGACAACCGCGGCTCACTCCAGCAGATGATGGAAGCCATCTACACGGCGATCCGGGGGATGGTATCCACCAACGTATCCGTCAAACCGCACTACCATTTCGCGGTCATCGGTGGATTCGCGGTCACCATTGTGACCTTCAATGCGATCGGTGTGGTGCCGTTGCTGACTTCGCCGACGCCGTACCTGAGCACCACGCTCGCTTTGGCGATCTCGTCATTCATCTATTACAACGCCCAGGGTATCAGGCAGCACGGCCCGATCGGCTACGCGCGGACTTTCATGGGGCCGATGGTCGCGCTGGCGCCGTTGATGCTGATCTCGGAGTTGATCAGCCACATGGCGCGCCTGCTCTCCTTAAGCCTGCGTCTTTCAGGAAGTATGAGCGCCGACCACGTGGTGGTGGGTGCTTTCACCCAGCTTTTCCCATTAGTGCTTCCGGCACCGATGGTAGCGCTCGGCCTGCTGATGGCGATGCTGCAGACGTTCATCTTCACGATGCTTTCGACCATTTACATCAGCCAGGCCGTTGCCGAGGAGCACTGACATTAAGGGTGTAGCGAGGAGGAAAACCGTGAAGAAAGCATTTCTCTTTCCCATCACACTGATGACACTATTGATGATTGCAGCGCCTGCGTTTGCTCAAGAAGGGGTACCGGCCGAGGCCGCCCACGCTGACGGCGCCGCCCAAGTCTGGCTGTTCATCTCGTCGGCGTTCGGCATGGCTATAGTCTCGTCTTTCGCAGCAATCGCCATGGCCATTTCGGTCAAGAGCTTCTGCGAGGGCGTCAGCCGCAATCCCAGCGCCGCCGGCAGGCTGCAGACCGCGTTCATTCTCACGCTGGTCTTGATCGAGACGCTGGCGCTCTACGTGCTCGCTGTCATCTTCGTCAAAGTAGCCCTGTAGAGCGGCACCAGCCACAAATTTGTAAACAGGCGGGGGAAGGCGTGTGCGCCTTCCCCTTTTGTCCATGTCCTTGCTATTACTCTTCGTTGACGGCCTTGGCCTCGGAGCGCGCCGGGGTAATCCTTTGTCCGCGGCGGATGTGCACGCCCTGGCTTTCTACGAGGATTCTCTCGATGGCTATGACTACCGCGGTGGTGTCCTGCGCTCCGCCGACGCAGCCATGGGCGTCGATGGCAAGCCACAAAGCGCCACCGGCCAGACTGCTATCTTCACGGGAGTCAACACGGCCGGTTTAATCGGGCGCCATCTGAGCGGATGGCCGAGCAGAAAGTTGCGTGAATTGCTCAGAGAGGACAGTATCTACCTACGCCTCAGGCGCGCCGGGATTAGAGCCACCTTTGCCAACGCTTTTTCCCCGGCTTACTTCCTCCGACCGGTTAGCAGGATGAGCGCGACCACACTGCACTTGTTGTATTCGGGCCTGAAACCGCGCTGGATATGGCAGATACCGTCCGGCGAGGCCGTCTATCAGGATTTCACTAATCGCTTGCTGCTCAACTCCGGTTTCGACATCCCGGAGCAAACTCCGGAGGTCTCCGGAGCAGCACTCGCGGCTATGCTGGACCGATACGACTTTGTCCTCTACGAGTACTTCCTCACCGACGCGGCCGCGCACGGGAGGATAAAGCGCTCACCCGTGGAAATCGTCTCTCAGTTGGAGAGACTGCTCGTCGCGCTGCTGGACACTGCGGATCTTGGGAAACACTGTGTAGCTCTCTGCAGCGACCATGGGAATATCGAGGAAGAATCCTCACGCACGCATTCGAAAAATGAGGTGCCTCTGGCAGCCTGGGGCGAGGGTGCAGAGCAGCTCTTCGATGGTGTCTCCTCGATTACGGGGATCGCCGACGCAGTCTCCCGGCACTTCGATATCAGCGTAGAGACTCACTCAGAGGGAATGCATGCGTGACCGGGATGCCTTGATACCAGTGATTAGTCGACTTTGATCTTCAGCGTGCGCAGGAAATCTTTATCCTCTTCGCTCAGCTCGAAACGGAAGGGCTTTTTTTGCTGGGCAGAGACCTTCTGCGGTTCGGGACGGAGAGGGAGAGGCACTATCGGCGTCGGATTGAGCTTGCCGGTATTCTCTTCGGTCGCTTCCAGGATTAGGTAAATCTCGTATCCACTTTTCTGCAATGCTTCGAGGCGGGCCAGGTTCTCCGGCGAGGAGAGGGACCTGCTGATGGCGGAGGAGAGCTCTCGCAGTAGAACCTTGAGCTTTTCTTCGACGTTCATAATTCTGTAATGACCACCTCGTCTAGTCGCCTAAACCGAGTCTAACAATTTCATCAACTTTATAACACACCGATCGAGGTGAGGCAATCCATATATTAATCTCGACATCCCTCAGGTTGTCATAACTAACACATATAAATGAAGTTATGATATAGTTGGAAAAAATGATCTGGGGAGTCCCCGCATGAGTGCCACCGGAATTGCGAGTGATCGCTGGGATTTCATCGTAATCGGCACCGGGGTAGCCGGCCTGAGGGCGGCGATCGAGGTATCACAGGCTGGCAGGGTGGCGGTCCTCTCGAAAGACGCCTTACACGAGTCGAGCAGTGAGCAGGCTCAGGGGGGCGTGGCCGTCGCCCTCGGAGACGAGGACCGCATCGGGCTGCACCAGGAAGACACGATCGCCGCGGGCGACGGGCTCTGCGACGAAGTGGCCGTAAGAACAATGGTCCGCGAGGGGCCGGCCTATATTCTTGAACTGATCGATTGGGGAGCGGAATTCGATCGTGAGGGCGGCAGGCTTTCCTTCACTCGCGAGGCCGCCCACAGCACCCGGAGGGTGCTCCACTCCCGCGGCGATTCCACCGGCCGCGAGATAGTGCGGGCGCTGGGCGCCAAGGCCAATACAATCCCTCAAATCAAGCTGCTGGATCACCTTTTCACCGTCGATCTGTTCATCGACGACAACGGCCGTTGCGCGGGCGTCTGGGTGCTGCACACCGAATCCGGCAGGTTCTTCCCGCTGCTCGCCGGGCGCGTGATGCTCGCCACCGGCGGATGCGGCCGCCTCTACCGCATCACCTCCAATCCCCCATTCGCGACATGCGACGGAATTGCCATCGCCGCACGCGCAGGAGCGGACTTGATGGATATGGAGTTCATTCAATTCCACCCGACCACGCTGAACCTTCCGGACGCTCCCAACTTTCTTCTGACCGAGGCGATTCGCGGTGAGGGAGGAGTGTTGCGTAATCTCAAGGGCGAGCGATTCATGAAGAATTACCATCCCGACGCCGAGTTGGCACCGCGCGATGTCGTCGCCCGCTCGATCATGGCCGAGGTGCGCAAGCAGGGCGATGAGCGAATCTATCTTGACCTCAGCGCGTTCGACCCCGATTTCGCCCGGCAGCGCTTCCCGATGATCTCCGAGACGCTTCAGAAATACGGACTGGATCTGGCCACCGTTCAGATTCCTGTTCTGCCTGCGGCCCATTACAGCATGGGCGGCGTGCGCACCGACCGCTGGGGGAGAACAGCGATACCCGGCCTCTACGCTGCCGGAGAGGTCGCCTGCACCGGCGTGCACGGCGCCAACAGGCTGGCTTCCAACTCCCTGCTGGAAGGCCTGGTGTTCGGCGGACGTTGCGGCGAAGCGATGCTGGAGGATGCCCTTGAGCAGCCGAGCGCCAAGCTTCCCAGCCCTCAAGTGGAAAATTGGCCCACCGACAAGGACAAGGTCTGGCTCGAGAAAACCAAGTCTGCGATGCGTGACCTGATGCTGCGCCGCGTCGGCATAGAGCGCTGTGGTACGACCATCGAGGAAGCACGGGAATGGCTCAAGCGCCTGCGGGCGGACACCAACCTGCTCGTTCCCGACCGCCAATGGTTGGAGTTGAGGAACATGGCCCTGGTGGGAGACATCATTGCCTCGTTCGCTATCCGCAGGACAGAAAGCCGCGGAGCCCACTTCCGCACCGACTTCCCGAACAAGGACGACCGCAACTGGCGCCACCACCAGATCCACACCATCATTGATATCTGATCAGAAGGCCGCAGGCAGGCTATCGCGTTCTGACACCACTATCAGGAAGGTCCAGACTGGGTGCCGCTCCCATCGGTCTCGGGCGCGACTTCACCCTCGAGCAACCGGCGCCAGACGACCGTAGCTATCAGGCCAATGAAGACGGCGAACCAGAGCGTCGCCAGCCGGGTTATCAGTGTGGATGCTACTGCCACTGCGGTTGGGATATTCAGCAGAACCATCAGCCCGGTCATTGTTCCCTCGGTGATCCCCAAGCCGCCCGGCAGCATCGTCACCGCGCCGACGATCGTGGCAAAGGCATAGATGAAAAGGGCGTCGGTGTAGCTGAGGGAAATACCGGGAAAGGCATTAATAACGAAGTAGAATCCTAAGCTCTCGCAACCCCAGGCAAGAATTGACATAAGCGTCGAATTGAACAACGCCGCGGGGCGAAGCAACGCCGACATGTTCTCGTAGGCTTCTTCCAGTTTGTAAGCCACTCTGCCCACGATCGGGATCTTCGACGCGAGCGCCAGCAAGCCGAGGCACAACTTTCTCGATGAGACTATTGCCAGTGAAACGACAATCATGCCCAGCACTACGAAAAAAATCACCTCGCCATAGTTGAAGCGGAAAATGCCGAAAGACGCCAGCACCAGCACACCAATCAGGTCGGTCAGGCGCTCCGCCAGGACCACGGGGCCGCTGTGGCGCCGGGCGGTGCCGTTGATATTCTTGATGTACTGGCTCTTGAGCAGCTCGCCAAACTTGCCGGGAGTAATCGACATCACCAGTCCGGCGAAAAAGATGATAGCGCTCTCGCGTCCCCCAAGCGGGATCTCGAGCTTCTTGAGGTAGTAATTCCAGCGGAAGAGCCGCACGAGATAGTTGCCCACCGATAACAGGCAGATCAGCGGAAAGATGAGCCAGGGAAAAGTCCCACCGGCACGCAGAAGTTCGCCAAGGTCGGCGAAGAACGCGAACGCGACGTAGACCAGGAATCCCAGCGCCAGACCGATGATCAGCTTCTTCTTTAGTGAACCGGACATTGCCCCGCCTCACGAATTTCGAGTATGTTACGGGAGCCCCGATCTGTGGGCAAGAGCGGGAGGGAATCAGTTTGCAGATATATTGCGTTATTGGGAGAGTTAAGCAGCAATGAAAGGAATGATACTGGCCGCGGGTCTCGGAACACGAATGGGTCCGATAAGCCGTTACATGGCCAAGCCGGCCGTGCCCTTCCTGGGCGTACCGATGATTGAGCGCAGCGTCGAAGTTTTGATGCGCGCCGGGATCGAGGAAATAATTGTCAATACGCACCACCTGCCGGAGACAGTCCATGCCGTCCTCGGCGACGGCTCACACAAAGGAATAAAGATCAGCTATTCGCACGAGGACCCTATCCTGGGCACGGGAGGCGGCATCGGCAAGGTACGCACGTTTTTCGGCGAGGAGACATTCGTCGTAATCAATTCCGATGTTCTCATCGGCATCGACGCGCGCCAGGCAATAGAGTCTCACAAGCGAAGCGGAGCCGTCACCACGCTGGCGCTTCGCCCGGATCCGGAAAACCGCTACGGAAAAGTACTTCTCGACGCCGATGGGATTATCCGCCAGATAGAGGGTTCGCCCGCGGAATTAGCCGATGTTCCCGCCGATTGGCGGGCCGATCTGATGTTCGCCGGTCTCCACGTCATCGAGCCGCGCTGGTTCGACTTCGCGCCGCCAAGAGAGGTTTACGACTCGGTCCGCGATGTCTACTCGGCAATGATCGCAGCGGGGGAGAAAATCAACGGCTTCGTTTTTCAGGGCCGCTGGATCGACATCGGCTCGGCGCGGCGTTTGCTCGACGCCACAAGTAGATTGCTTCCCGAACAAGGCGGTAATATTATCCCCGATCCCGGAGCGGTCGAGGGCAGTGCCGCCGAACGCTGCGTCCTGCACGAGGGCGTCCGGGTGGGAAGAAATTGTCGCCTCCGCGATGTTGTCTTTTTAGGAGAGGCGGATGTCGGCGAAAACTGCAATTTGGATTCAAGTATCGTGTGCCCAGGAGCGCGTATTAGGCGGGATTCCAGTGTTAGCGAAGCGATTATTGCTGGAAACGAAGTTTTCAAACTCTCTGATTTGCGAGATTAACGCGCAAAACCCTCCTTCGTGCTAGAATTATAGAGATGAAACTCTCGGTTACGGTGAAGATTCTGCTGGCGCTCTTCCTCGGAGCGTTCCTGTGGTATGTCTTCATCAACATCCAGGCGCCGCGCACACGCTCCGAGACCGACACGCCCGCGCCCGAGCTGAGGCGGGAACTGCTAAGCCGGATGGAGGATGTCTTCCTCGAGATCGGCTCGGTGAGCGTCACCGCCGCCGTACAGGAAAATTACAAGAGCGGCGAAGTACACTTCCGCGACTTCCAGATGGTGCAGACGACCGATGCGCGCACAGTCGAGATCACCGGCAAGGTCGCGCAGACCCGCTTCGCCGGCAGCGATGTCGAGTTCATGGAGATGCAGGGGGACGAATTCCAGGATGTGCGCGTGGTCTCCTCCGACGGGCTGGATCTGACCAGCAAGACCCTCAATTATGTCGACAACAAGAAGCGCATATTCACTCAGACGCCGGTGAATTTCACGCTGAAAAACCTCTCCGGACGTGCCGACGAGTTCAGTTACAACACCGATACCCAGGTTCTCGAGCTGAAGGGCAATGTCGAGGCTCTTTACAGGCCGGACACCGCTCCCGAAGAGGCGGATGCTCTGATCGAAGAGGGCAACGACCCAATCGCGCCGGAAGCTGATGAAGAGCAGGCGGGCAACGAGGAGGCTGTTGAGGGAGATCCGGTCTCAGCGCAGGAGTTCGAGGAGGATGCCGTCGACGTCGAAGAGGGCGGCGCGCTCCCGATTGAACAACGCCCGACGGAGATCGACTGCCAACGGCTTGTCTACGATCAGAGCCGGCACAGCGTCCTGCTTCTCAAGAAAGTGAGGCTCAACCAGCAGGGCGGCTTGTTGAGGGCTGAACGAATAGATGCGGCCCTGACTGACGACAACACGCAGTTCGTCAGCATGATTGCCAAGGGCGTCCGCAGCCGCTTGCGGGATAGCGAGAGCGAAACCAGCGAGGCGGAGAGCGAAGAGTTGCAGGCAGATGAGCCCGCCTCCCTCGCGCACAGAGCGGGGGGAATCAAGAATCTGAAAAGCAACAAGTTGACCCTCAACTTCACTACCGGTGAGCGCAATGAGCTCAGCGGCATCGTGGCCGAGGGCAAGGCGGTGATGGAATTCGAGCCGACGAGGGAGCAGCGTACCGAAGGCGCAGCCGACACCAAGAAGCTCAGCGCGGATACAATCGAGGCCACCGTCGGCCCTGGCGGCACCGGCATCACCAACCTGCGGGCATCGACCCGAAAAGGGCCCTCCATAATGGAGGTCAAACCGATCGAGCCGAAGGCGGGCTGGAAGAAAGACGAGGAGCGGCCCCAGCCGAAAACGATGCTGGCGCCGGACATCAATGCCGAGATCGATCCCGAAACCGGCGAGTTCGGCATAGTGCTGATGAGCGGCGGAGTCGAGCTGACACAAGGCGACACCGTTGTGACCGGCTCGACAGCGCGCTACAACGGCGAAACAGACGAGCTACAAGTCGACGGCAACCCGATGCTCAAAGACAAGGGCAAGCAGGTGAAGGCCGAGCATATGCTGATGACGCTAGGGATTGGCGACCTCGCCGCTGATGGCTCCGTGCGCAGCACGTTTTACCCTCCGGAAGACGACGAGCAACCCTTCGTCTTCGCGATCGGTGAGGAGGTGGCCGAGACGAGCATCGCCGCAGACAGCCTCAATCTCGACTACCGCAACAACCTTCTACGCTACACCAAGGGGGTCCGCGTGCTGCAGGGCGACAGCGCGATCGACAGCGATTCACTTACCATCTATATGGTCGAGAGCCGCATGATCGCCACGGGCAAGGTGCGCGCCAATCTCGTCGTCCCCAAGGCGGAAGCAGAGGCCGCAAGCAGCGAGGAAAATCCGGAGGATCCCTCGGAGGAATCCGCTACCGGGAAGACGAAAGGCCGGCAGAGGAAGGGCCGCCGTGAATCGGTGGTAGAGGCCGAGGCGGGAAAAGCGCTGTTGCGGCTGCAGTCCGGCCTGCTAGAGTTCGACAAGGAAAACGGCGTTCTGCGCCTGGTCAACAACGTCGAGGCCGACGAAGGCGACATGCAGATCACCTGCCAACGACTGCGCTACGAACTCGGCGGGGAAGGGCGTATCAGGCGCTCCTACGCACAGGGCGCGGTGCGCGTGACCATTGGCCCAAAGGTTATCAGCGGTGACAAGGCGGAATACTACGTGGCTGAGCAAGTGCTTGTGGTACAAGGAAAAAACGTGAAACTGGAGGAGAGCGGAAGTCTCGAGGCGAACCACCACAAATTGACTTTCGATATCGCCAATGATACACTCAGATTTGACGCCCGCGCCGACCAGTTACTCAAAACACGGATAACGACTAACTAACCCGATGAACGGCAACGGCAAGCATCATCTCCAGACAGAAAAGCTCGTAAAAACTTACGGCGGCAGGCGAGTCGTAAACGAAATTTCTCTATATGTCGAGCCGGGCGAAATTGTGGGTCTCTTGGGGCCCAACGGCGCAGGCAAGACCACTACTTTCTATATGGTCGTGGGTGAGACGAAACCTACGAAAGGGCGCATTTTCCTCAATGGCGAGGACATCACAGGTCTGCCCCATTTCCTCAGGGCCCGCAAAGGCATCAGCTACCTGCCTCAGGAACCCTCGGTGTTCCGGCGCCTTAGCGTTGAGGAGAACCTCCTCTGCATCCTCCAGACCCTCAATATCAGCGCCGCTCGCAGGCGCGAGAGGCTGCGCCAACTCCTCACCGAGCTGGGGATAATGCACCTCGCCAAGAGCAAAGCCTACACGCTCAGCGGAGGAGAGCGGCGCAGAGCCGAGATCGCGCGGGCGCTCGTGATCTCGCCGTCATTCATCCTGTTAGACGAGCCCTTCGCCGGTATCGACCCGATCGCCGTGGCCGACATCCAGAAACTAATCAAGCAGCTCAGGGAAAAAGGTATCGGGATTCTGATTACCGACCACAATGTTCGGGAGACATTTCACATCACCGATCGCGCGTACATTATCAGTGACGGGAGAATCCTGCGTTCAGGTACACCCGCCGAATTAGAGAAGGACCGCGAGGTACGCGAGGTCTTCCTGGGCAATGACTTCAGGATGAACTGAGACGACAACCATGAATATCCGCCAACAGCTCAATCTCAAGCTGAGCCAGAACCTGGTGATGACTCAGAGCCTGCAGCAGG
This sequence comes from Acidobacteriota bacterium, assembly GCA_035530855.1. Lineage (GTDB taxonomy): Bacteria > Acidobacteriota > DATKUA01 > DATKUA01 > DATKUA01 > DATKUA01. The sequence goes on from DATKUA010000187.1 coordinate 13,032, forward strand.
CGATCAAGCTTCTGCAGCTCTCCAAGATGGAGCTTGAGCAGCTGATCCAGGAAGAACTGAGCACGAATCCCGTCCTCGAAGAGGTATCGAACGAGACAGAGGTGACCACGGAGGAGCGGACCAACGCCGCTCTCGAGGATGTCACCAACAGTGTCGACAGCGATCCTGAAGCGCTACTCAAGGAGATAGATCAGGACTATTTCTTCGCCGACTACATCGAGTATCAGCATCAGCGAGCGATGCGCGAGGAGCTCGAGCTGCCGGCTTTCGACGCCACCCTGACCAAGCCCACTAACCTCACCGACCACCTCGCCTGGCAACTGCAATTCAGCGCCCAGGACGAACAGACACGCGAGATTGGAGAGGCGATCATCGGCAACCTCAACAGCGACGGCTATCTACGCGCCTCCGTCGTGGAGATCGCCGAGCTTGTCTCGGCCGGAGAGGCGGAAGTGGAGGAAGTGCTGCGGATGGTGCAGCAGTTTGACCCCGTGGGGGTTGCTTCGCGCAGCCTGCAGGAATGCCTCTTGATCCAGCTCGATTATCTGGAGCCCGAAAGCGATTTGCCACATAGGATCGTGACTGAGTACCTCGGCCACCTGCAACGCCACGCCTACGATGAGCTTGGCAAGGAGCTCGGTTGCTCTCTCGAAGAGATCCAAGGGGCTCTGGAAATCATCCGCAGCCTCGATCCCAAACCGGGAAGCAAGTACAACGCCACCGAAAACACTTTTGTGGAACCGGACGTTTTCATCGTCCGCGATGGCGACGATTACCGCATCATTCTTAACGAGGAGGATCTTCCGAAACTCCGGATCAACAGAAGCTACCAGAGGCTTCTCGCCAAGGATTCCGGGGAAAAGGAGGACACCCGTAACTTCGTGCGGGAGCGGCTCAACAGCGCCAAGTGGCTGCTGAAGAGCTTTGTTCAGCGTCAGAGGACCATCTACAAGGTGGTTGAGAGCATCGTTAAGAAACAGAAAGAATTCCTCGACCACGGCATCGAACATCTCAGGCCGATGATCCTCAGCGACGTTGCTTACGACATCGGTATGCACGAGAGCACGGTAAGTCGGGTCGTGACGAACAAGTTTGTTCATACACCGCGCGGCGTCTACGAGCTGAAATTTTTCTTCAGTTCGGGAATCCGAAGCGAAACTGGAGAGGATGTCTCCAGCCTAGCGGTCAAGCGCCGCATCAGACAAATTGTGGAAAATGAAGATCCTCGCAAGCCGCTCAGCGACAGCAAGATCATGGCCACACTCAATAAGGAGGGGCTGAAGATCGCCCGCCGCACGGTGGCCAAGTACCGCGAGGAGATGCGAATACCCCCGTCTAAGCTACGCAAGTCGGTCTTTTAAGCGCGGCGAGAGCTCCCCGAGCACCGGCTGGGGATGAAAGGAGTGTTGATGGAAACTGTCATCGGAGGAAAAGGTATCGATATCACACCGGCGCTTCGTTCCTTCACTGAGAACAAGCTGAAGAAGCTCGAGAGGGTATTTGACGGCGTTATGGATGTGCACGTAACTCTTAGCGTGCAAAAGTATCTCCAGATAGCCGACCTCTCGGTCAAGACCCGCCAAGGCGGCTTCAGCGCCACGGCACAAACCACTGATATGTATGCCTCGATCAACGATGCTATCGACAACCTCGTCAAGCAGGCCCGGCGGCAAGGCCGGCGGGTGAAGAGCCACAAGGGACAACGGCGAGCACCCCACAGCAAGGTCTGGCCGGAGTCGACTCTCGAGGAGGAGGAAGAGCCTTCCGTCGGCAAGTCGGAGTTGATTGTGGAGCGCTTGCCTTTGAAGCCTTTGAGTGTTGAAGAAGCCATGCTTCAGGTACGCGCATCCGACAACGGTTTCATCGTTTTTCGAAATTCGACAACCGAAGAACTAAACGTAATCTACCTCCGCAGCGACGGCGACATCGGGCTGATCGAACCCAGGTGATCCGACGATAAGGTGGCAGATGCGTATTTCTGATAAACTCAAGCCCGCCGCAGTTCAAATCAACCTGTCGGGCAGTAGTGTCGAGGAGATAATCAGCGAATTGTCGGAGCTGGTTACCGACAATGATGCCAATCTCGATTCCGCTCATCTGCGCGATGGGCTTCTTCGCAGAGAGCAACTGCTCAGCACAGCCATGGGCGCGGGAATCGCGTTTCCGCACTGCACATCCGACCGCATCAACGCGCCCCGTTTCGCCCTCGGCATTTCGCGCGGCGGCGTCCAAGCCGACGCGCCGGATAATAAGCCCGTGAATATCTTCTTCGTGGTAATCTCGCCCGAGAGCGATCCCAATGTGCATCTCGACGCCCTGGCGGCGGCGGCCCGGATTTTCATCAATCCGTCCGCGCGGGAAAGAGTGCTTGCCGCCGGTAGCGCGGAGGAGGCCATCTCGGCCTTAGCGAAGGCCGAAGAGGACTGACCATGTCAGAAGAGGAGACCAACGCCGGCTCGATCACCGTGCGGCAGTTCTACGAGTTCGGCGCCAAGCGGCTGAAGATGAAACTCGAGGCGGGTGCCGACGGGCTAAGCCGGCCGATAACGAACGCCCGGGTTCAGAAAACCGGTCTGGCGTTGGCGAACTTCGTCGAGTGCACGACACGTGATAGGGTTCAGCTGATGGGCCGCACCGAGATGACCTATTTGGAGACGCTCGAGCCTGAGCAACGCATGCAGACGCTCGATAATCTTTTCGGCTGCGAGCCTGCCTGCTTCGTCGTCACTGCCGGAATTTCGGTCCCCGATTACCTCCGCGAAGTCGCCGACCGCCACCGCATGCCCCTCTTCTCCTCACCGCAGGAGAGCATCGACGCAATCGACCTGATAACCCACTTCCTCGATCTCCAGCTCGCGCCAAGAATGTCGATCCACGGCAACCTGCTTGATATCTTCGGCCTCGGCGTGCTGTTGATCGGCGAGAGCGGCGTCGGGAAAAGCGAGTGCGCACTCGAGCTGATCGCACGCGGCCACAGGCTGGTGGCCGACGACAACGTGGAGATCAAGCTGGTCGAAAACGAGGTGCTGCTCGGCTCGTGCCCGGAGGAAATACGCTACCTGATGGAGTTGCGCGGCATCGGCCTGATCGACGTCAAGGATCTCTTCGGGATCGGTAGCGTCAGGGATAGCAAAAAGATTGAAGTGGTGATCGGGCTGGAGCACTGGCAAGACGAAATCGAATACCCCCGGCTGGGAGTGGATGATCAGCACCAGAGCTTTTTCGGTATTAATATTCCCTATGTTATTATGCCTGTGGCTCCAGGCCGCAACCTGGCTATTCTCGTCGAAGTAGCGGCGCGCAATCAGCTTCTCAAGATCAAGGGTGTGAACGTGGCCAAGAGGGTGACCCGGCGGCTCGACAGGAAGTTGCGCCGCTCCGGGAAAGCGAAGGACCTTAAAACCGCAATTGGAGATGGAGCGGGGCTGTTCGAATAATAGCCAACCCCGTCGCACTGAAGATGTTCGGAATCCTGATTGTAACCCATGGCCTGCTGGCGAGCGAGCTCGTTAAGGCCGCCAAGACGATCGTGGGAGGCTCGATGGAGCGCATCATGCCCGTCTCCATCGGTTGGAATCAGGACATGGAAAAGGCTAGGCGGAAGATCGAGTCGGCGATCGAGGAACTTGCGGGCGAGGAGGGGGTCATCATCCTCACCGATATGTTCGGAGGCACTCCCACCAACATCAGCCTCACGTTCCTCGAAGAAGAGCAAGTCGAAGTGCTCACCGGCGTAAACCTGCCGATGGTGATAAAACTGATAACCCTGCAGGACGAGGGTGCGGATCTCACCTCGGCTGCGCGGCTGGCACGCGATCGCGGCCAGCAGTCGATATTTGTTGCAAGCGAAATCCTCAACGCCAAGGGCTTCGCTGAGAAAGAATGAAGGAAGGCAACATCGAGATAAATAACGAGCGGGGCCTGCATGCCCGCGCTGCGTCGAAATTCGTTCACCTTGCCAGCGAGTTCACTTCGACCGTCAAACTGCGCAAGGACGGCGTCACCGTCGACGGCAAAAGCATCCTGGGTATCCTCTTGCTGCAGGCCAGCAAAGGATGCCGCATCCACCTGACGGTGGATGGCGAAGATGAAGAAGAAGCATTCGATAGGCTGAGCAAGATGATAAGCGGACGCTTCGGCGAGAAGAAGTAATCCATCCGACCATGAGCGAAAAACAGTTTCAAGGAATAGGCATCTCCGGCGGCGTGGCCATCGGCCCGGCGTTTATCCTGGATTCAGCCGACCCGGTTGTCTGGATGCATCGGGTGCCCGAGGAGATGATAGAGGATGAGTTGCAGCGTTTCCGGACGGCAAAAGACGCCACGAGGAATGGCCTTCTCAGCCTGAAGGAAGAGATCGGCAAGAAGATGGGCACCGAGCATGCCTACATTTTCGATGCACATCTGCTGATGCTCGACGATCCCATACTTGTGGAAGGTGTAGAGAAGAAGGTCCGCGAGGACCGGGTGAACGTCGAGTTCGCCCTCCAGCAAATCATCAGCGAGTTGAGCCGCACTTTCCGCTCATTCGAGGACATCTACATGCGGGAGCGCGGAGTCGACGTTCTGGACGTCAGCAACCGCATACAGAGAAACCTCTGCCGCCCGACAGGGCGTACGGAGGAGCAGCCCGAGGAACCAGGTATCCTCGTTGCACACGAGGTCGTGCCTTCAAAATTCGCCTCGATCGACAGCAAGCTGCTTCTCGGCATGGCCATGGACGTCGGCGGGCAGACGACTCACACCGGCCTGCTCGCACGCTCACTCAATCTCCCTGCGGTCGTCGGCCTCCGCGACCTGAGTGTGCAAGTCAAGAAAGGTGAAACGATCATCGTCGATGGCAGTGAGGGGTTGGTGATCGTCGATCCCAAGCCGGAAACCCTCCAGCGCTACCGAAATATCAAGCAGCTTTTCGAGCAGCAGGAAGCCGAACTGCTGGCGATCCGCGACCTCTCCGCATCGACCACCGACGGCATAGACATTGCCTTGACGGCCAACATCGAAATGCCGGAAGAACTCCATTCGGCAATCCAGCACGGGGCCATGGGCATAGGGCTCTACCGCAGCGAGTTCGTCTTCCTCAGCAACCCCAAGCTGCTGCCTACCGAAGACGATCACGAATCGACGTACCGCACGATAGCGGAGGCCGCGGGAAAACTTTTCGTCAATATCAGAACTCTGGATCTGGGCGGCGAGAAAGGATTAGAGAGCCTCGGCATGGTGGAGGAACCAAATCCGGCGCTCGGGCTGAGGGCCGTTCGCTATAGCCTGCGCGAGCCTTCGCTGTTCAAGACACAGGTACGGGGGATCCTGAGAGCCAGCACAGCCGGGAAACTGCGAATCCTGATTCCGATGCTCACGGGCCTGCCCGAATTGCGCCGGGTCAAGGAGATCGTGGAAAAATGCAAGCGCGAACTGCGCGAAGACGCCATACCCTTCGATGAGAACATCAAGCTGGGCGCCATGATCGAGGTGCCGAGCGCAGCCCTTATCGCCGATCTGCTGGCCGCGGAATCCGACTTCGTCTCCGTTGGCACCAACGACCTGATTCAATACATACTGGCCATCGATCGCTCAAACGCCTCGGTTGCTTACCTCTACGATCCTTTCCACCCGGCCGTCTTGCGGGTGCTCGCCGAGATACCTGACAAGGTGCACTCGCAGGGCAAGCAGGTTTCCATGTGCGGCGAGATGGCCGCCGATCCCTTCGTTACGCCGCTGCTGGTAGGCTTCGGCTACGATGAGTTGAGCATGAACGCCGTCTCGATCCCCACGGTCAAGAAGGTCATTCGCAGCGTCGATGTCGCGCACTGCCGCGAAATCGCCGCAAAAACGCTGAACCTCAGCTCAGCGGAAGAGGTTCGAATATTTCTGGCTGAGAGCATCGAAAAGCACTACCCCTCCCTCTTCAAATGCGCGTTGCCCGAGGGCGGGTAAGCAAAGGAGAAATCCCGTGAGAGTTGAAAAGCCCTGGGGATATGAGCTGATTTGGGCCCGCACCGATAAATACGTCGGCAAGATTTTGCATATCGTGGAAGGGACGAAGCTGAGCCTGCAGTACCATGAGATCAAGGACGAGACCATATACCTGCAGTCCGGCGAAATGGAACTAGTCATCGAGGAAAACGGCCGGCGCAATTCCACAATACTGAATCCGGGCGATACCCGGCACATCCCGCCGGGCACCGTCCATAGGATGATCGCACGCAAGACTTGCGATGTGATCGAGGTTTCCACGACTGAGCTCGACGATGTCGTCCGTCTGGAAGACGACTACGGCCGCATCGATTCGGAGGAGGGCAGCGAATGAAACGAGCGGCGGTTACCATTTCGATTGTGATGGTTCTCACTCTCGCCGGTTGCGCCGGCGAGGCGCAATACGATAACGCCGAGGGCTTCCTGCGGGCGTTCGTGACAACCCTGGCCAACGGCGATCTGCAAAACTGTGAATCCTTTTACCTGAGCACCACCGATTTCGATCCCTCCATCCCCGGGGCGCAGCCGGCGATCGGGCGCTTCGACACAACGATCAGGCAGAGGTTCCTCAACTCCTGCCGCGGCGCGATGGAACTATTGAAGGGTAAAGAGGTGGAAATCCTCGCGATCGAGCTGCATCAAGGGGAGCAACGGGTCGCCACATTCATGAAAAACGTCGGCGAGCACTATGCCATGGTGAATGTCCGCGTCAAAGCCGAAGGAACTTCTATCAGCCTGCTGATCGAGGAAGTGATCAAGACCGACGGCAATTGGCGGCTGACCTCGTTCTCGACGCTCGTCGACACGGGCACCGAGCAGCTACCCGACATCGAGATACGCCCCTCGACCGAAGAGCGAGACACTGAGGATCTTTTCGAGGAAGACGAGGAAGGCGACTCTCAGCCCAGCACTTCGCGGTAAAGCCCGACAGTCGAATCGACCATAGCATCGACGCTGTAGCGTTCGCGCACCCACTCGGCCGCTCCGTCGGTCATGGCCTTCTTTGCCGCATCATCCCGTAATATCGCCAGCACGCGGTCGGCGAGTGCGCGGGGGTCCCCGGGCGGCACGAGGGCACCGTAACGGCCGTTGTCGAGCGCTTCGGGAATCCCACCGGTATCGCTCCCGACAATCGGCACCCCCCGCAACATCACATCGAACAATGTGGTGCAGAGCCCTTCCAGAAGCGACGGCAGCACGAACAGATCGAAAGCCCAGATCAAATCGAGGGCGTCCTCCCGGAAACCGGCAAACAGCACATGATCAGCGATGCCCAGGTCGCTGGCCTGGCGCTCAAGCGCTCCGCGTAATTCGCCGTCGCCGACAATCACCAGCCGCAGGCTGGGCTCCCTGGTGATGATCCCGGGCAAGGCATCCAGCAGAACACGGTGACCCTTGTGATCGGCCAGGTGTCCGACAGTGCCGATTACTATCGGCGCATACTCCGCCAACTCCCTGCGCAAAGCCTCAAGGTTCGGCGGAATGCGGACGTCGGTCGGTACTCCGGACGGGACAATCCTGATTCGCTTCGCCTCGACCCCGCCCTCCACCAGCACGTCCCTGATCTTGCCGCTAATCGCAGCAATAATATCCATGCGATTGTACTTCCAGGCTCTGGTAATCGGGAAATCAACGCGTCTGGAGGCGACGAGCCGGGCTTTCAAACCGAAAACCCGCGCCAGCAGTGCGAGCGATGCAGCATGGGCGGTCTGAAGATGAAGTGCGTTTGCCCCGAACCTTCGAGCGACACGCGCGAGCTTGAACGCCGCCAGGGGATCGGCCCCGCCACGCATTTTCAGGGGAAACACTTCGATGCCCAGGCTTTCCGCAACCTCTGCGAGACGGCCGCCGAGTTGTGCAGCCAAGGCCGTCTCCACCCCACGCGAGGTCAGGCCCTGCAGCGTGAGCAAGGTCTGCCTTTCGCCGCCACGCCAGCCAAGCTCGGTATTTACGTGAAGGACTCGCATTGGAATTGAATCACACTCTGCGGATTCTCATTTGTTCCCCGCCGCATTGCGAGGGCGATTGCCTCTGCGCCGTAGTTCCCACAATTTCGCCTTCTTGAGGAATGCATAATGTGCCCCCATTGCGGATACAACCAGGCCGGGCAGGCCGTCGAGGATGCCTCCCCTGAGGATATACAGTCTGAAAAAGTGCCAGGGCGCAGCGAACATCAATCCCAGAAGGCCGGCCTTTTCGCCCCTATCCAATTTGTCCATGGCGATCAGTTCGGAATAACGATTTATTCGCTCCAGGTGTCCGGCGATCGATGTGTAGCTGAAGTGGTTGAGCGCGGCTTTCAGGCGCCCGGTTGGGCCGTCGACCTCGACACGCTCGTGCACCCTGCCGCCCACCCAGCTACCCCTGCCGCGCCGCCAGAGCCTGAGCTGGAAGTCGGGATACCAACCGCAGTGCTTGATCCAACGCCCGAGATAGTGGTTTTTCCTGGGCACGAAGAACCCGATACACCCGCCGGGCGAGGCAACGGCTCGCTCTACTTCAGCCTGCATCTCGGGGGTCACCTGCTCGTCGGCGTCGATGCTGAGTATCCAGTCGCAGGTGGCCAGCTGTGCGGCGGCGTTCTTCTGCGCCACAAAGCCGCTCCATTCCTTCACCTCGACCCTCGCTCCGGCTTCGCGGCAGATTTCTGCGGTGCGGTCGCTGCTCTCGCCGTCGAGCACGATCACTTCGTCGGCAAACGAGACGGAGCGCAGAGCGCGCTCGATGTTCGCCTCTTCGTTTTTGGTTATCAGAACCGCGGATATCGTCTCGCCCGCCATATGACAGAACTCTGAATCTTTCCCCTGATCGCCAGATATACTAGCACAATGCGCCCGCTCAACCCATCCGGCATGTTTTTCAACACAAATACGTAAACCGTAGTGCTTTGCAGCGACGATTTTCTTAGGGGAACACGATGTACCAAGAGATAAATGACAACAAATTGCGGATCGGCGACGAGGCACCCGATTTCAGGCTGCCCGGCGTCGACGGGCACACCTTTAGTCTGGACAGTTTTGCCGGTGCAGAAATTCTGGTTGTGATGTTCACCTGTAACCATTGCCCTTATGTCCAGGCCTACGAAGACCGCCTGA
>DATKUA010000188.1:0-6755 GCA_035530855.1 Acidobacteriota bacterium
CGGTTCTGCACCTGGTCGGCCCTTGGACGAGGAAGAAGGATCCCGAAATCATCAAGTCGGCGATAGAGAAGTCGATTTACATGGATAGGATACGTTATCACGGGACTCTCATGGGTGATGAGAAGCTGGAAATGTTCGCCAATGCGGATGTCTTTGTGCTGCCCACTTATTATCGCAATGAGGGGCAGCCGATGGTTCTGCTTGAGGCGATGGCGAGCGGGCTGCCGATTATTACCTGCGAGCGCGGAGCCGTCACCGATATGGTTGTCGATAAACGCGGCGGCTATGTCGTGCCTCCGCGCTCTCCGAGAGAAATAGCGAATGCGATCATCAAAGTGTTCGATTCTCCCGAGTTATCATCAGGATTCAGCGAGTTCAATACCGCTCGGGTCGAGAAAATGTATTCGATGGAGATTTTCGCGGGCAAGAACAGAGACGATATCGAGTCGGTATTGTAGTGCACTATCCTGTTGAGATGCGGTAACTCCGATGGCAGCTCGCCGGCGCTTCTCCCAAAGGCTGAGAATGATCTGCCCGACTTGGTCGTATTACTATTTTGTGATGTTTAAATCAGAGATGCTGCGATGAGATCGGAGATCAGCAAAATGATCAGAATGGTTGCTCTGGCGATTCTCGCCTTCTGGATTTTTCTCCCCGTCTACGCCGCGGGAGATATAGACTGGCACAGCGATATCGAGAAAGCTTACCAGGCCGCCAAAACCGGCGACAAGATCATCATGGTCGACGTCTACACCGACTGGTGCACCTGGTGCGACAAGCTTGACGAGGAAGTCTACACCGACTCCCACGTGATCGAGCTGGCCGGGGAGATAATCAGCCTCAAGGTCGATGCCGAGGACGGCGCGCAGGGCCAATCGTTTGCTCAGCGCTACGGCGTCGACAGCTTCCCGACGATCATCTTTCTCAGGGCCGACGGCCGCGAGATCGACCGAATCGGCGGATTCTTGCCCGCGCACCATTTCCTCGAGGAGATGAGGCGGATCAAGGAAGGCCGCGATACCTTCCTCTCCCTCCAGGAGGCCGAAGAGGCCGGCTCCATAGAGGCAATCAACCGCTTGGTGCTGGCTGAGCACTACCTGATGCGCTCGCGCGTTCAGGAAGCCGAAAGCCCGGTGGCGCGCTTTCTCGAAAGCTACGGCGGGCAGGCCGACGACAACACCGACCGCGCTTACACCATCCTCGCCCAGGTCAAGCTGAGCGGATTCGAGTTCGAGCAGGCGGAGCAGTATCTCTTGAAGCTCCACAAGGAGAGGCCCGAAAGCGCCCTGATGCCGCGCGTGCTGCTGATGCTGGTTTACTCGCGCGCGATGCAGAACGACAAGGCCGGCGCGAAGACGTATGCCGATGAGCTGAAGCGCCGCTTTTCCGGCGAGAGCCAGGCCATCGCCATGGTCGACAGGATAATGGCGCAGATGTAACCGCCCGGGTTTTCAGCCGGGCCGCCCGCAATCCATACTCGCCTGGTTAATGAATTTTGCGCAGCCCTTTGCTGGACGTGCCTTCTCCCTGTTTCTGAAGCGGGGTGGGATCGCGTGTAAAGCGATTACCTGCGCGCATCTTCCTCCACGAGAAAAGACATGAAGTCGCACTCCTCGCAGCCGCGGCGCAGTTCGCGGCAGAAATCGTAATAGATCTGCAGCAGCCCCTGGTGCAGGCGGGCGTTGGTCGCGAAACGCGGCTGAAGTGCGTCCGGCCCGAAAATGCGGCTGCTGGTGAAGCGGGTCAGGGCGTTGTGGCTCTGACCGCCGAAGCGGCAGAGCAGTTGGTGGAGGAAGACCTCGAGGTTGCGGTTCTGCTTCTTGCGTGAATAAGCGAGGATCAAGGGGATGATGATGTTGACGATGATGATCGAGGCCAGCCCGTCGCCGATCAGCTTTTGCGGTTTCGCCAGGGTGAGTCCGCGTGGCGAGAGGTGGAAATCCCAGTAGGGATCAGAGAGGGAGACCAGGATGCCTCGCAGCCTTCTTCCGGCGGCGCGCACCGCCGCCGGCGTCGGATTCTCGACGCTGCCGAGGGCCGACAGGAAGTAATCGAACAACTTTAATCCGCTGATACCTCCCAGCAGCCGCGCGACCGCCGCCATCCGGCGGTAGGGGTTGTTGGCGGGGCGCGTGCGGGCCAGCCTGATGCCCCTGACTGCAACCAGTCGCGTGTTTTCCTTCAGCGTGTCCCAGTGGTTTCGCAGCGTCGTGAGATACTCATCGGATTTCCCGCCGTTGTATTTATCAAAGAAGCCGCTGCAGCCATAGATCAGGGCCAGTATCGCACCCGGGCGCGCATCCAACGGCAATTCCGCGACCGCCGCTCTGATCACGTCGAGGGGCAGAAGATCGGCGAGGTGGCTCAACGGCTCTTTGTTCGCCGAGTAGCCCGCCGCCTCCATCAGGCCCTTGTAAAGCGTCTGGTCGTATCCGAAGACGCGCGCCATCGAGGCCATGCGCGAGGCCTTGCGCTCGATGCGTGAATCGCCGGCCGCGGCGATGAAACTCATCGCCTTGTCGAAGCGCTCGCGATCGATCAACGGGGCGCAGAAGCCGCGCATCGTGGCCGAGGCGTGCGGGTAATCCCTGGAGCCACGACCCGCCAGTATCCGCTCATCCACCAGGTAGGGAAACATCTCGACAACCGGAATCTCGGGATCGCGGATCAACTTCCGGTCGTTCCACATGCAGGCATGGAGGATGACGCCTGAGTAGCGCGGGTCGTCGGAGTGCTTGTGGCCGGCCCAATCGGATGAGAAGACATGGACCTCGACATCGCCGTCGATCACCGCCCCGCCCGCCAGCCGCAGCCTGGCGCCTTGAAAATCCGGTCCCGGCCCGGTATTCCAGCGGCCGGGGGAGAGCACCCGGAGTTTGCGGCCGTCGGCGATCTTCAGATGCGCGTGATCGAGCTGCTGGTCGAACCAGATTGCCGCCACCAGCCTCTCAGGCGTTCGCGGCCGGGCCTCGAAGCTGGCGCCCTCGTCGGCCACCTCCTCCAGGTGCCGCAGAGACTGGCTGTAGACCCCGACGAAGCCGGACAGAGAACTCGGGCCGGATAAGAATAGCTTCATCCGATTAATTCCGCGTGGTGATACGGCTAGTATAAGCGATAATCCGATGCGTGGCTAATTATATCAATCGGAGTCGCTTTCACCGTTGTCGAGGGTGAGATTCATGCTGCCCTGCCGGTAGCCTTCCAGGTCGAGTGCGGCGTAGGTGAAGCCGGCGGCCCTAACGCCCTTGCTGATCCGGCTGATCATCTCTGTTTTCAGTGCGTGATTTAGCTCTTCCGGGGCGATCTCCACCCGCGCCACGTCGCCGTGGTAGCGCACCCGGAACTGCTTGAAACCGAGCTCACGCAGGACATCTTCGGCCCTCTCGACCTTGGCCAGGCGCTCCTTGGTGATCCCCACGCCGTAGGGGAAGCGGCTGGCGAGGCAGGCGTACGACGGCATGTCCCAGGTCGGTAGCCCCTCCCGTTTCGACAGCTCACGGATCTCGCTCTTGCTGAAGCCGGCCTCTGCCAGGGGGCTCCTGACCTCGAGTTCCCTCACGGCACGCATGCCGGGGCGGTAGTCGGTGTGGTCGTCGACATTCGTCCCCTCGAAAATGCAACTGAAACCCTTTTGTTGCGCGATCCGTCGCAGTTCCGTCAGCAGCGCCTTCTTGCAGTGGTAGCAGCGGTCGGGCGCGTTTGCGGCGAACTGCGGGACTTCCGTCTCCCGGCTCTTGATCAGCATGTGGGGGATGCCGCGTTGCTCGGCGAACTCGATGGCGTCGTTCAGTTGAAACTCGGGATAAGTGGAGCTCTCGGCGGTGACGGCGATCATCTGCTTGCCCAGTTGCTGGTGGGTGATGTGGGCCAGCAGGGTGCTGTCGACGCCGCCACTGTAAGCGACAACCGCCGAGCCGGCCTCGGTGATGATGGACTCCAGCCGCGCTTTTTTTCGCTCAATGTTGGCAATATCGGGTTTGGACATGGAGCGAATAGTAGCGACGGCTGCACTCGCTGTCAATAATCCTGCCTGGGCTTGCCAAAGCGACTCACCACCGGTAGACCGCATAACACCCGAAATCAGTCCTGTGCGGCAATTATTAAACGCTTTTTAAGATCGAGTCTGCCCCTTCCATGTATAGGTCTATCGTGATAGGCTCTTCCGGTTTGTCTGCAGGAAGGAGTGCAACCTTGTCTAATCTGGTAGTTTTGGGTGCGCAGTGGGGCGACGAGGGGAAGGGGAAAATAGTCGACCTGCTGACCGATCGCTTCGACACCGTGGTCAGATACCAGGGCGGAGCGAACGCGGGACACACGGTCGTCGCCGAGGGGGTGAAGTACATCCTTCACCAGGTTCCCTCCGGGATAATCAACGGCGCCGGGCTCTGCGTCGTGGCCAATGGCGTGGTGGTGGATCCTACAGCGATGGTTGGGGAGCTCTTGGAGCTGAAGCAGAAAGGGATCGAGGTCGACGGCAGGTTCGTGCTGAGCGATCGCGCCCAGGTGGTGATGCCCTATCACGGCGAGCTCGACCGCCTCACTGAAATGCGGCTCGGCAAGGGCAGCATCGGCACCACGGGCAAGGGCATCGGGCCGGCCTACGAGTCCAAGATTTCACGAGCCGGACTGCGCGTCGGCGATCTTCTCACCAACTCGAAGCTGAGGGAGAAAGTTAAGGACCTCGTCGAGCGGGCCAACGAACTCATCGTAAAGCTCTACAACGAGCGGCCGTTTGATGTCGACGAAGTCTATTCGCCGTTAGCGGCGGCGGGCGAGCAGCTGGCGCCTTACATCACCAACACTGCCGACCTGCTGCACCGCCGGATTGAAGAGGGCAGTTCGATCATCTTCGAGGGCGCGCAGGGCGCGATGCTCGACATCGACCACGGCACCTACCCCTTCGTCACCTCCTCGAACACGACCGTCGGCAGCGTCTGCAGCGGCACCGGTGTGCCGCCGAAGCACATCCACCGCTCCCTCGGCATAGCCAAAGCATACTGCACGCGTGTCGGCAAGGGACCCTTCCCCAGCGAGGACGAAACCGAGGCCGGCGAGAAGATGAGGGAGATCGGCGGCGAGTTCGGCGCGACGACCGGGCGGCCGCGGCGTTGCGGCTGGTTCGATGCGGTCTCCGCCTGCTATGCCGCCAGAATAAACGGTTTCGACGCCGTGGCGATCACCAAGATCGACGTGCTCGACGGCTTCTCGGAGATACAGGTTTGTATCGCCTACGAGCTCGACGGCAAGCGCATCGAACACGTGCCCGCTTCGGCGACCGAGATGGAAAGATGCAAACCGATATACAAATCGGTGCCCGGTTGGCGCGACTCAACCTCCGGAATCGACGGCTTCGATGATCTTCCGGACAAGGCAAAGCGCTACCTGGATTACCTCGCCGGCCTGCTCGGCATCCCGGTGGTGATAATCTCCACCGGGCCTGACAGGCGCCATAGTGCCGTCCGCGAGGATGTTTACCGGCAATCGTTGCAGGTGATCCCAAATCATTGACTTGGGATTCGCTAATTACTATAGTTTTGGGCAGGGCCGTTAACTCAGTTGGTAGAGTATCTGCCTTTTAAGCAGAGAGTCGCAGGTTCGAGTCCTGCACGGCCCACCACCTAACACCTTTAAAATCAATAAAATGCGGTCGCCAAACGAAGATGACGGGGCGCTCTGCCATTAGGCGTTGCCGTTTGAATTGCCAATATTGCGCTTGACTCCGGCCCCGGACAGACCGACAGCATCCTAGAATGTGTGAGCTAGTCGGCTGGTTGCTGATAATCGGCATAATCTACTGGGGTATCCAGGTCACCCGCAAAATTAATCGTTGAACACAGGGAGCGGCACGAAGAAGACTCCTGTAGTAGCGCTGATAGAGAGAGACGGTGATGCCTACGCGCGGCCGGTTACGATGGTGAACGCGCATATGCAAGGGGTGAGGAAGTGGGTAAAGCAATCAATATCGGAGACGTAACGAATCCGGGGCGCAAGCCGGTCTACATCCAGGTCACAAACGGCAGGCATGTAACGGTAACAACCCAGTGCCGAATAACACCGCTTACGAGATCGGCAAGCAGGGCGCTAATAAGCTGCTACAAGAGGCGGTGAGGTGCCCTAGGATGAAGCAAATCAAGCCGGAAAAGGTCAAGCAAGTCCCGTATGACACACTACATTTTGTATGTCAATTTTTCAGGTTTTCAGGGGGGGGGGCGAGTTAACATTCGTTGACATTCGGGCAAAACCGAAAGCGGGCTAAACCGCTGATGCCGTGCGGTATACGGCAATTCCGCCTACTTCAATGTCAACCGCTTGGGGCTACCTCAAAATGCGCATAATGTAGCAGAAAAGTGCGGCCCTATGTTACAGGAGGTTACATCGGCGCGCACTCGGGATTGGCCGGTATGCGCCCGCGAGGACGCGGTGAGCCTGGACAACCGCGCTATTGGCATTAATCAGGGCGGCGAACGGTGTCACCCTCTTTATGAATTGCCGATAGACCGTTTGACTTTCGCCTGTTCAGTGCCTACATTTGTAATGTGAACGAACGGAAGCATGACAAGGCTAGTGACATGACAGGGATGATACCATGAAGGCCATAGGGTATATAAGGGTTAGCACGGATGACCAAGCCGTGAACGGTAACAGCCTAGGCATACAGCGCAACAAGATAGCGTCTATGGCGGCGTTGCAGGACGCCGACTTACTGGACGTGATAGTAGATGATGCCTCAGCCCGAGACCTGAACAGGCCGGGTA
>DATKUA010000189.1:0-18487 GCA_035530855.1 Acidobacteriota bacterium
ATTCCTGTCCGGCGCGGAGGCGGCCGGCCGGGTCGTTAATCCGTCCTGCTCAAGCGCGGCTTGAACGCAACGATCAAGGAGCTGCTGCTGGCGGCGGAGTACGTCTACGTCAACGGCTCGTCGGAAATAATGCTCTGCGAGAGGGGAATCAGGACCTTCGAGACCTATACTCGCAACACGCTTGACATCTCCGCCGTGCCGGCACTCAAGCAACTTAGCCACCTGCCAGTGATCATCGACCCCTCCCACTCCGCGGGGCGCAGGGAAATGATCCTGCCGTTGTCACGGGCCGGCATCGCCGCCGGGGCCGACGGCCTGATGATCGAAACGCATCTGTTCCCCGCGCAGGCGCTCTCCGACGGCGACCAGAGCCTGCCGCCGGAACAGTTCGGTGAGATAATGCGGGGGATCAGGGAGACCCACTCCATGCTCAGCGGGCGTGGCGGCACCGGGGCGCAGTAATTCACTCGTGAGCCGGTCCTGTTACGACTTGTTTCATGAGGCCTTTATCCACACTAATTCACCAATGGCCGGCGTATCAGCGCAAAGGGCGGTATAATCCGGAATAAAGATTGCTACTCAAATATATCATTTCAATATTTGCAGGCCGTTACTAATGCTTCATTGACTTGGATAAAAATCCGTAAATATGTTGGATAATTCAATATAATGGATCACGCCGGGCACGTTACGGTGAATGCCTAATACGGTTTTCTGAAGCGTATATCATGTGTATACAAAATGTATAATAGATAATTTGTTGTGGCAACAGCATTATCCGCAACGCTGATTCGCCCTTTTCCCTCCCCGCCACAGCAGCGAACCCACCACCTGCAAGCCTCGTTGCGTTGGGCATTTTACTTGCATATTTTCCTCTGGGTGATATCCAAAAATCTATCTGCAAATCGAAAAAGGAGGTGATAAATACGCCTGATTAAAGATGTGTGGCGTGATCAGAAGATCCACGCCGCGGGAAAACCAAAGTTACTTGGAGGTGGGCAATGAAGAAATTTATCCCAATAATTTTGGTATTACTTTTAGCAACAGCAGCCTATGCTCAGAACAAGGGCCGTATCGTGGGCACCGTGACTACCGCCGAGGGTGCCGCGATTGAGGGAGTGAAGGTAACCATCACATCGGATGCCCTGATCGGAACGACGCAGGAGACAGTGACCAACGACAAGGGTTACTTCAGGTTCATGCTCCTGCCGGTCGGGGTCTACAACGCCAAGTTTGAGAAAGCAGAGTACAAACCAATCGAGCAGACGGACCTCGATCTGGGTTTCGACGCCACCCTTGTGATCGACAAGGAGATGGAACCCGGCGCCTTCGAGGAACTAATCGTCATCTCCGGCGAGGCGCCCCTGGTCGACAAGACGTCCTCCGGCATCAGCGACAAGCTGGATACGGAGTTCCTCCAGAATGTTCCCAACACACGTAACGTCTGGAGCATGCCGAACCTGACTGCCGGCTTCACCAACAATTCCGCCTTCGGCGGTGTGGCGCAGTCGGGTCAATCGTACAGCACCGACGGCGTCAACGTCTCCGATCCGGCCACCGGCACCGTCTTCGCTGCTTCAGGCTTGGGCCCGGAAGTGGTCGATCAGATTGACGTCGCCATGTTCGGCAGCCCCGCAGAGTACGGTGCCTTCACAGGCGCGGCGCTCAACGTGATCACCAAGAGCGGCGGTAACGATTTCCACGGCGAGGTCAACTACTTCTTCCAGAACACCACCTGGGTCAGCGACAACACGAAAGAGTACGCCGATGTCGGCATCTCCGCGCCGACGGCCACAAAGCTCACCGACCCGAACTTCGTCATCGGCGGCCCGGTTTTGAAAGACAAGATCTGGTTCTTCTTCAGTTACAACTACAAGAAGTACGAAACCCAGATCGAGTTGATCGACAAGACCGTCACCCAGGTAGAAGACCCCAAACTTCCTTTCATCAAAATGTCGGCCCGCTGGGATGAGCGCAACCTCACGTCGTTCAGCTGGATGAACTACAAGAGGAACCGCTCTCACCGCTCCTACGTCGGCAGCTGGCGCGCCAACTACGAAGACAGCCTCTGGTACCAGGAGACCAAGAGCGACACATACCTCTTCAATCACAGCTACATTCTGAGCAACGACATCGTGATCGAGGGTCGCTTCGCCGGCTTCCGCGGCGGATTCGACCTGATACCCATCGGCGGCACCGGCTACGACCATCCGCTCATGTGGGACAGGGCACTCGGCCAGCACAAGCCCGGCAGCAGCGCGAACCGTGAGGACGACTACACCCGCAACCGCGACAACCTGCTGTTCTCCACCAACTACTTCAACGATGACCTCAACGGCAGCCACAGCATGAAATTCGGGATCGAGTACGAGCGTAGCCTCGGCGGCCGCTACATCACCCTGGTTGGCTACCAGCAGTACTACGGCGACTTAACCTACTCGTGGACCGATTACGGCGAGTGGGAAGGCTACACGGTGATCAAGCGCATCTCCGCCTACGCGCAGGACAGCTGGAGCATCAACGACAGGCTGACGCTCAACCTCGGCTTCCGCTACGACTCCAGCGGTATCTATGCCGACGACCCCAGCATAGCCATCATCGGCAGCGACTCAGCCGTCCGCTATAAGGATCCGGCCTTGCGCCTGGGCGCAGCCTACGACCTCTTCGGCGACGGCACCACGGTTATTCGCGCCTTCTTCGGCCGTTACTACGAAGGCGTTGTCACCGGCAACACAGAGGCCCTCATCACCCAGCAGCCGCCGACGAAGGTCTATTACGGACGCTACGTTTTGGGCTCAAGCGCGCCTGAGTGGACGCTGTGGTCCGTCAGCGGCGGCACCGGCAACTTCTTCGCCGATCCCGACCAAAGCAACCAGTACACCGAAGGATTCATGCTCGGAATCGAGCGCGAGGTCATGGAGAACCTGGCCGGCTCCATCAACTTCGTCTGGAAGAAGGACAAGGACATCGTCGGTGTCGTCGCCCCCGGTGCCACATGGGACACCGCCCAGGCCAACTTCAGCAACAGTAGAGGATCCTATTCCGGTGTCTACTACCCCAACTACAACTCCGGCGCCACCGAGCTCTACACCAATCCGAACACCAGCAATCCGGGCGTTCTCGAGGAGCCATACCGCAAGTACTGGGGCCTCAGCTTTGAAGCCACCAAGCGGATGAGCGACAACTGGAGTCTCAGAGCCAACTACACCTACTCCCGCAACACCGGTAACCTGGGCCAGGACTACGGCATCATTCAGGGCTTCTCGTCCTACGACAATCCCAACAGCTGGGTCAATGCCACCGGACGCCTGAGCCTCGAGAGGCCGCATGTCCTCAAGGTCAGCGGTACCTACATTGCGCCGTTCGAGATCCTCATCACCCCCGCCTACACCTGGATGAGCGGCGCGCCCTGGGCGCCGTCCGTGACCATTGGCAACGCCACAGTCCGGATTGAACCCGTCGATGGCAGCAAGCGCTATGAGAACCAGGCCAATCTGGACTTGAGGCTGGAGAAAGCCTTCACACTGGCCGGCAAGTACCGCGTCGGCGTTGTCTTCGACGTCTTCCACGCCTTCAACGATGACGCAGTGACCGGCTACAAGTCTACCAACATCACCAGCAGCAACTTCACAGTTCCCAACGCCATAGTGAGAGCACGCTACTACCAGGCCGGAGTTCGCTTCAACTTCTAAGCGAAAGCGGCAGTAGGGATCACGTATTCAAAGCCCCCGGAAGCTCCGGGGGCTTTTCTTCGCCTTGACCGCCGGCCGAGCCTGGCGATCGCATTAAGGCTTGGCCGGCAGCAGGCAACCATCAGCTCAACGGACGTTCCCGGCGGTCAGTAACGGTGCGCAGCGGAGTTTTCCTGGTTTCCTGATTGAGAGCTGACCGGCGGCACAGCCTCTCTGCTTTGCTATTTCATCCGCTTTCGCTGTCTCTCGCGGAAACGGCGCACCTTCATCAGGTTGCCGCAGCCGCTGCCCTCGCACCAGCGCCGGGACCGGTTGCGGCTGTTGTCGTAGAACACCCAGAGGCAATCGCTGTTCTCGCAGATCTTGATCCGCGCAAGGTCCCCCTCGGCCAACACTTCGGCGAAGGAGAGGGCTATGTCGGAGAGGATGAAATCGAGGTCCTGCGCCACGGGCAACAGCTGAAGTTGATAAGATTCCTTTGCTTTCTCCAGATGCCTGACCACCGGCGATCCGGCCAGATACGAGTTCAGCAGATCCCGCGCCTTGCCGGGAATCGGACGCCCGGAGATGGCGGCGTCGACTATTCTCCTCAGCAGCGATCGCAGTTCACGCAGAGCCTCCGCCGCGCGGTCCGGCGATACCGCCTGCGGAGCGCCGCTCCACCGCCGCAGAAATCCCTTCAGCCAATTCGGATTGGCCAGGCGGTCCTCCGAGCGGCCGCTGCCACGGTAGTCGTGCCAGTCGCTGTTGAGCAGGTCCATCCACGCCGGTTCCATCCGTAACCCCCTATTTTTCACTTGACAGTTACGCACGGGCCCTTCATATTGTCAATTGTAACTATCATAAAGAATCTATGATAGTTACATAGAGCATCGCACGTCGTCGGCTGGCGCTTCCGCCGGGATTTAGGGCTGTTGCCAGGAGACCATAGGGAGGTCCCGAATGATCAACAAGTTGCAGGATTGGGCGAAAACCCGCGGCTATAGAATCGCCTGGGGTGACGCCTCCATCGTGATGGAAATCCGTAAGGAGTTCGACACGCTCCTTGTCGAAGGCGAGATCGATCGTGCTTTCTACAAGAGCAACCTCGACTGGTTCGTTTATCCAAAGGGAATCACGCTGAAAGAGCCTAAATCCGTGATTATCGTGGCTGTTCCACTTGCGGCACATACTTTGGCGTTCCAATTGGACGGTGATGAGCTGGAGACGATCCTGCCACCCACCTATGTGAAGTACAAAAAGCTGTTCGGGCAGGTACACGACGATCTGGCTGCCAGCGTGATCCGCGACACCTGCTGCTC
Organism: Acidobacteriota bacterium; assembly: GCA_035530855.1. Taxonomy (GTDB): domain Bacteria; phylum Acidobacteriota; class DATKUA01; order DATKUA01; family DATKUA01; genus DATKUA01. Next base: position 4,994 of record DATKUA010000189.1, read on the forward strand.
GGAAATACTCCAGGCCCCGCTCAAGGCAACGGCGACGCGACTGGGCCTCGCGACTTACGGTCGCAACAATATCACCTACATCGAGGGCCTGGGGAGTTACTTCCAGTTCGTTGGGATCCTGACTGATGCGGAGTTGCCGCCGTCCGGCGGCTCGAGCAGCGGAAATCCCAGGATGAATCCCGAATGCATGCACTGTACGATATGTTTCGAGGCCTGCCCGACGAGAGCGATTCGACAGAAAAGGGTTCTGCTGTCGGCGGAGCGCTGCTTTACCCTACAAAGCGAGTCGCATGAACCCTGGCCGCGCTGGATCCAGCCGGTGCTCGATCGTTGCTTCTCGGCCCAGACTTGCCTCATCGGCTGCCTCCAATGCCAGGTCGTCTGTCCGCGGAACCAGGGACTGCTGCGAACGGAACCTGCGGGGATATCTTTTACCGCCGCAGAGACGGAATGGATACTGGCGGGAAAGCCGTGCGATTCGCATCCGCTGGGCATGGATATCAAAGCCAAATTCGACGAGATAGACATGTTCAAGGACTACCGCTGTTTCACAAAGAACCTGCGGGAGTTGGTGAAACAACTGTAAAAATGTGCCGGAAGGCATTCCGGCCGAGTGCGCCAGGGTGGAGGAAGCCGTACCGTTATTCAATAACCCCTGAGTATTATCCGAACACCGTTAGCAGTGCGGCTTCCTCCGGATTGTATCAAGCGGGATTCCCATTGGAGACCGGAGCGAAATGCAGCTCGTTTTATCCCGGCGCGCTGCAGTGCTCAGGCATGCTGCATTTGAAGACTTCCAGGGATTTCTTCAAGCCAAAAGCCCTTCAAGGGTGGATAATTTCACGTCATCAGTGAGTTTTTACTGATTTAATTGCTTCAGCCGGTTGTCTCCGCCGGATTACGAAGTGTGGCGTGAGGCGGGAGAGAAGGACGGACTGCGGAAATATCGTTATCTGTATGAAGACGGCAACACTTTTGATGTGAGTGTGGATAGTGAAAACGCAGTCAGGACTATGGCCATCTCCTATAATAATATGCCGCAACAATTTGCGGGAGAACTGCGTGCCTATTTGCTTGAATTCTACAAGCAACACCTGATGATGGACGAGTTTACATCCGGCAAGGGAATGATCACTTTCTCAGAGCAGGGTGCCACTGATAACGAAACGATTTACCTGGCGTTGACCGTATTAAAGGATTCAGTTGAGCTGGCACTCTGGCGGAAGCAGACTCCAGTGCAGTGACATACACCTGCACCGAACATTTTCAAACGGATGATATTTTGCGGTACCCCTGTTCTGCCTATCGAGGGATTCTAGAGAAGCATTGGAAGTCTCACCCGTCACTGTCCGTCTCAGGGTGAAATCTTAGATTGAGTCAACATACGCCGGGATCTTGTGTCTTTTTTGCCGGACTTATCGTAAATTGGATCTAAAAGCACAGGGAAAGCGGGGGTGACTCATGCCTGATTCAATCTCTTTCAATCTCAACGGTCGCTCCGTCAGCATTGAGGTTGACGGTGAGAGGCCGCTGTTATGGGTGCTGCGCTCCGATCTGGGCCTGACCGGCACGAAGTCCGGCTGCGGCGAGGGGCACTGCGGCGCCTGCACGGTGCTGGTCGACGGCGAGCCGGTACGCTCATGCCAGACGCCCGTAAGGGAGGCCGCCGGCAAGCAGGTGATGACAATCGAGGGCTTGTCGAGCAACGGCAAGCTGCACCCGCTTCAGGAGGCGTTTATCAAGCATTATGCGCTGCAGTGCGGCTTCTGCACGCCGGGTATGCTGATGAGTGCCTACAGCCTGATTCAGCACAATCCAAATCCGAGCCGGGAGCAGATCGTCGAGGCGATGGAGGACAATTTCTGCCGATGCGGCACCTATAGCCGGATCATCGAAGCGGTCCGGGATACGGCGCAGCAGCTGAGAGGGGAGGCGCGAGATGAAAGACGATAACAGCAAGGACCTACGTCCGGTTGACGCGCATGACGGCGCCTCCATGAGCAACTCGTTCAGCCGCCGCGGTTTCCTGCAAATGGTCGGTGGCGGCATCATCGTATTCTATTCCACCAGCCCCGTTGCCCTGGCTCAGGAAAGAGGGAGCCGGGAATCCCGGTATCCCACCGACTTTAACGCCTATGTCAGGATCGGCGAGGATGGCAGGGTCACCTGCTTCGTCGGCAAGATCGAGATGGGGCAGGGAATCATTACCGGCTTGGCACAGATGTGTGCCGACGAACTAGATGTCTCCCTCGACTCCGTCGACATGGTGATGGGCGACACGGCTCTCTGTCCGTTCGACTTCATGACTGTCGGTTCCCGCACGACACGCGACACCGGCCCCCGCCTGCGACGGGCCGTGGCCGAAGCCAGGTCGGTGCTCCTGCTGCTGGCCGCCGAGAAGCTGGAGTTGCCTGAGGACCGCCTCGATACGAATGACGGCTTTGTCTTCGACAAGAACAACCCCGCCAACAAGGTTTCCTACGCATCGCTCACCGAGGGCAAGCAGATCGAGAGGCGCTTGGAGGGCGAGCCGGAGGTGGAACCCCTTGCCGAGCACACGGTTTGCGGCGTGGAGTATGACCGCACCGACGGCCGGGTGAAAGTCACCGGAGAGGCCAAATTCTCCGGTGATATCAGGGTCGACGGCATGCTTTGCGCCAGGATCCTGAGGCCGCCCGCGCACGGAGCGACACTCCTCTCGGCCGACACCTCCGCCGCGCAAAAAATTCCCGGCGTTCAGGTCGTCCGTGAGGGCGAGCTGGTGGCGGTGCTTCACGAGCATTTCGACATCGCCGACCGCGCCCTCTCAACAGTCAAGGCCGAATTCCGCGAGCCCGAGGCGACGCTCGACAACGACAACATTCACGCGCACTTGATCGGTATCGCGCCGGAGGGAGAAGTCGTTGAGGAGAAGGGAAACCTTGCCGCAGGCGAGAAGCTGGCGACCTCGGTTTTCGAGAGGGTCTATTGCAACGGCTATGTGGCGCACGCGCCGATGGAGCCGCACACTGCCGTGGCCGACGTCAAAGGCAACAAGGCGACGGTCTGGGCTTCCACACAAGGGCCGTTTTCACTGAAAGACCAGGTGGCTGCATCGCTGGGTTTCCCTGCCGAGAACGTCAGGGTTATCACGCCTTTCGTCGGCGGCGGTTACGGCGGCAAATCGCGCGGCCAGCAGGCATTGGAGGCTGCCACTTTGTCGAAGCTGGCGGGCAAGCCCGTGCAGGTGGCGTGGACGCGCGAGGAAGAGTTCATGTACGACACCTTCATGCCCGCCGCGGCCGTGAGGATACGTTCCGGCCTCAACGATGCAAATCAAATCGTCTTTTGGGACTATGTGGCCTACTTCTGCGGCAGCAGGAGCTCGGAGCCGTTTTATGCCATACCCCACTACAGGGTGGTTTCGCGCGGAAACTGGGGCGGGCGCGGCCCGGCGGGCCCGGCTCACCCCTTCGGCGTCGGCGCCTGGCGCGGCCCCGGAAGCAACTCCAACAACTTCGCGCGCGAATCGCACATCGACCTGATGGCCACGGCGGCCGGCATGGACCCGGTCGAATTCCGCCTCCTCAACCTCACCGACAAGCGGATGATCCGCGTGCTCAAAGCCGCCGCCGAGAAGTTCAGCTGGACCTCCGCCCCCACGCCCAGCGGCCGCGGTCACGGCGTCATCTGCGAGAATTACGTCGATACGCGCGTTTCAACCATCGCCGAGGTGGCCGTCGACAGGCAGACGGGCGGAGTCAAGGTGAAGAGAATTGTCTGCGCCCAGGACATGGGCGAGTGCGTCAATCCCGCGGGCGCTCACGCGCAAATCTCGGGTGGCATCACCATGGGGCTCGGCTTTGCCCTCTCCGAGGAGATCGACTTCAAGGGCGGCAAGGTTCTCACCAGAAACTACGACACCTACAACATCACGCGCTTCTCCTGGACGCCGGAGTTCGAGACGATAGTGATCGACAACAAGGTGGATCCCCCCAGCGGCGGCGGCGAGCCGGCGATCACCACCACCGGGGCCGTGATCGCCAACGCCGTTCACGACGCCCTCGGTGTGGAACTGCTCCGCCTGCCGTTGACGCCGGCGCGGCTGAAGGCGGCTTTGAACGCCGGGAAGTGAGACAAGACTTATTTGACCAGGTGGCAGGAACTCTGACCTGATCGGCTGGGCGTTCAGCATCAGGACGATTGCTGTCTATATGTAAATCAGACGAGCAAGGAATCGGCGGGATTCTTTTTTCGGACCGCCGGGAAAAACAACCGGAGCTTGCCGAGCCCTCCGGTAAAATTAGTCCGGGAAGTCAGCGGTCGCGGCGAGGAGTCAGGCAGGCTTTCAAAACGCTGTTTCTCTTGCTGAACGTGATAAAAAAATCAAGGCGGGCATGAGTAGCATCTCGTGTCCGCCTTGTTATTCAATCCAGTTGTCAGCGCGTGAGCGGCACCTCTCCCGCGCTGCCGTGCTTGATTTTGCCTTTGTCGAAGTGCCAGGTTCCGGTTGAGCAGCAGTAGAAGGCGATCTCCGGGATTCCATCTGCGTCAATATCGCACAGAATGGGGACATTGCCCGCCTTGCTCTTGATTTTGACCTTGCCTTGGCCTTTTATCTTCCAAATGCCTTTCGCCATATTAACGGCAGCCAGTTCGTCACGGCCGTCGCCGTTGTAATCAGCTTGAACGGGAATCATTCCTTTAAGGCCGAATTTGAGATTGTCGATGCCTTTGAGTTTCCAGATGCGGGTCTTGAGGTTAAAGACGGCCACTTCGGCGCTGCCATCGCCGTTGTAGTCACCAGGCACCGGCAAGTCTTGAGCATCGCCTCCCAAAACGATCACTTTGACGCCGGTCCCGGCGCCAGGAGAGGCAGCGTTGGATTCGTATATCAGCCACTCGCCTGTGGAAGGCCGGTAGAGAGCCGGATCGGTCTTGCCGTCGCCGTCGTAGTCCGCGGGAACTGGAATATCACATTCCTGCCCGAAGTTCCTGACTTTGATGCCACGGAGAACTTTCCAGAGCCCCTTTGAGGGTCTCCAGAAGGCCAGGTCGGCAACCCCGTCACCGTTGTAATCACCCGGCGTCGGCCATGCTCCCTCCCTGCCGAACTTCTTCTCAAGAATCATATATTCCTGGAGAAAGATGTTCCTTACCTTCCATCTTTGATCGGACGGGCAGAAGCACGCGAGATCCGAGACGCCGTCGCCGTCGTAATCGCTGGCGTCAACCACCAGGAATGGAACCGGCTCGATCTTGAGTGTCGCCTTCTTACCCGGCTCAATCTTGAGCTCGACTTCTGGGTGAATCCAGCCGGGAACCGGCAGGAACTCGACGATGTAAGTGCCCGGTGTGAGGGTGATCGATTCCCCGCTCTCCAGCCAGCCGCCTTTGTTAACCGCAGAGGGATCCGGCAGCCGGCCAGGAGCAGCACTGCCGCCCTTGATCCTCCACTTGATACCGACCATGACGGCGGAATCGTTTTCGATTGTCAAACTGAAATTGCCGCCGATCTGCTGGTAGACGGCCGCGGTTGTGGTGGTCTCATTGCTGTAAATGGTCACGCTCTGGTTGCCCGGGGCTATCCAGCCCGGTATCTCCTTAAACTCTACCGAGTAGTTGCCGGGGGGGATATCGTTTTCACTGGTGCCGGATGCACGCCAGACGCTATACCCGACGCGTCGCCAGGCGGCGCCGTCCTGAACTGCGGCATTCGGCGAAATGTTCACTCGCAGACCGCCTAAACTCCGTGCGAAGTTTGCGGTAATAGTCATGTCTGCGGAAACGCCGGTGACGGTGAGCGGATTTTCGCTGCCGATATAGTCGCCGGTCCAGCCTGAGAAGCTGTAACCGGAATCCGGTACCGCAGTGACAACCGTGCAGTTGCCGGCAGGAGGAATGTTGCTCTGCAGCGTATTGCCCGTCAGCGAGCCGTTTGGTCCGGCAAGGAAGGTAACTGTAAAGCCGGCGAGGGTTGTTAGAGAAATGACATTGGAGTTTGTCCCGGTGCCGGTGGCATTGACGGCGCGCAAGCGGTAGTAGTAAGTCGTGATGGTGGAAAGCCCCGAAACATTGTGGCTGGTGCCGTTGACCGTCAGGTCCTGGTAACCAATGACAAAGGTAGCGAAGGTGTTGCCGGTTGATACATCCAGGCGGTAACTCTCGGCGCCTGCTACAGAATTCCAGTTGGCGGTGAAGCTGATTCCTCCGATCGCTGTTGCCGCCAATGCAGTAGTTGCGGCCGGCTTGGTCAGGAACGAAGCCTGGGCGGTGTAGGCGGTTCCGTCACCGTTGGTGGCGAAGGCCTTGAAGTAAACCGTAGTTCCGGCGGGTAGGCCCGTCACGCTGAGCGCGAAAGCTCCCGTGCTTCCCCAACTTCCTGATTCGGACACCTTTGTGCCGGTGCCGTCGGCGAAGCCGTCGGTTGTCGACCAATAGATTCCCCTCTCTGTGACGTTGCTGGCGCCGATATCGGCAACGTTGCCGCCCAGAGTGGCGGTTGTCGTCTCAACACTCGAGCTTGTCGGAGTATCCACGAGCGGTGGCTCGATAGTGGTGACCGGTTGGACCGTCGAGGGCATGCTGTCGCCGGTGGCATTGGTCGCCACCACCCGATAGTAATAGTCAGTTCCGGGAGTCAACCCGGTCACATCCTGGTAGATGTTGGTGATTCCGCTCATCGGATTGTAGCCGGTCAGGAGCGAAGTCATGCCGGAGTCTGTGGCTACTGACAACTTGTAGGATGCCGCGCCGGTAACCGCACTCCAGTTTGCGCGGAAGGCGGTTGCGCCGATATTGGATGCGGCAGAAGGCGTAGGCTGGCCCGGTTTGGTGAGGAACGATGCCTGAGCGCTGTAATTGCTGCCGACGGAATTGGTGGCGAAAGCCTTGAAGTAAACTGTGGTTCCGGCGGGCAGGCCTGTCACGCTGACCGTGAATGTTCCTGTGCTTCCCCAGCTCCCTAATTCTGATGCCTTCGTGCCGGTACCGTCGGCGAATCCGTTGGTCGTCGACCAATAGATTCCCCTCTCGGTGACGTTGGATGAGCCGATGTCGGTGATGTTACCGCCAAGTGTTGCAGTCGTGGCTTCAATGCTCGAGCTGGTGGGGGAGGTGACCGTCGGTCCCGTGGCCGTGGTGACTCCAGTGGTGTTGGATTCAGCGCTGTCGCCGGTAGCGTTTGTCGCAACCACCTTGTAGTAGTAGGCCTGGCCCGAGAGCAGCCCACTGACTATCTCCCAGTTGTTGGATATGCCGCTCTTTGGGTTGTAGCCGGTCACCGGGGAAGTGAAGCTGATGTTGGTGGCGACAAAGAGCTTGTAAGACGAGGCTCCCGTAGCCGCGGTCCAGTTGGCTGTGAAACCGTTTGCCAGGATGGCCGTAGCGGCCTGAGCGGTCGGTGCCGGAGGTTTGGTAAGGAAAGACCCCTGTGAGCTGTAGCCTGTCCCGTCGCCGTTAGTGGCGAAGGCCTTGAAGTAAACCGTAGTTCCGGCAGACAGGCCGGTCACGCTGACGGTGTAGCTTCCCGGGCTTCCCCAGCTTCCGGTTTGGGACACCTTCGTGCCGGTGCCGTCGGCGAATCCGTCGGTCGTCGACCAGTAGATTCCCCTTTCGGTGACGTTGGATGCGCCGATGTCGGTGATGTTGCCGCCGAGCGTAGCTGTCGTCGCTTGAACGTTGGTAGCGGAGGGACTGCCTACGGTTGGGGGGATGAACGCGAATACATAAGCGGCGCCCTGGTCTGTATTAGCGCCGATGTCGGCGCACCCGGCGCCGATTATCAAATCGTCGCCGGAGATGGAAACGGCGCTGCCGAATGAGTCGTTAGACACGGTGTCGGAACCGGTGAGCGTGGCGATCAGTCCCCAGTTGTCCGCACTTCCCTCGTTCCTGCTGTGGACGTAGACATGTGTGTAGTTGGCCTTACCGACTACGAGAGTATCACCGGAGAGATCGACCGCTTCTCCAAAATTGGAATATTCGGCGGAGCCATACAACTCTTTGACGGATCCCCAGTTACCAGCACCTCCCGAGTCTCTGTAGTGGATGTAGACCGTGCCGGCATTGGTGCCGACGGTATTGTCGTCAAGCTTGGCGCCGATGGCCGCCGTATCGCCGTCGACAGCGACTGCGTAGCCGAATCTATCCATGCTGGCAGGTGTCGGATTCGGGATTGTCTTCTGCAGCGGCCAGGTGCCGGTTCCACTGCGGGTGTAAATATAAGCCTTGCCGCTTTCGGCGGTAGTGCCGGAAGTATCACTGGGACCGCCGGCGATCACCGTCGTACCGGAGATGTCTACCGCTTTGCCGAAATTGCCATACTCATAAGCACCGGCTATCTCGGCTTCCTCTCCCCAGACGTTCGCCCCGTTCTTGTTTCTCGCGAAAATGTATATGGCTCCTGCGGCGTCAGTCCCCGCACTGTAGTTCGAAGCACCGACTACCAGATAATCGCCGTCGATTGCGCAACTTCTCCCGAATTGCTGGGTTTCGCCGCCGGTGCTCGAGCCGGTGACCCACTTCACACCTCCCCAGTTCTCGGCTCCTCCCTGATCCTTGTAGAAGATCTCCGCGTTGCCGTACTCGGTTGTCCAGGACGTGCCGGCTTCGGGAGAGCAGACGACGATGGTGTTGCCTGAGATGGCCACGGCAGTGCCGTAGTGATCGTTTCGGGAAATATACCCCCCTGAATAAACACTGAGCTGTTTCTGAAGCTTCTTGAAGAAGCCCCAGTTGTTGGAGCCGCCCTGGTCACGCTTGTACACATATGCCGCGCCCCAGAGAAAATCGTTGACTTCTCCCGGCTCAGGTTCTTCGGTGGTGACGTCATTGTCGCCGTCGGTGTCGTTGTCGACATTGGGGGCGCCCACTACGGCCCAATCACCGTCTATGGCAACCGCGGTGCCGAACTCGTCGTCGGCGCGGCCGTCCCATTCATAAGGATCGCCGTCTGGGCCTGAGGGGGCGATCAGTTTCTTGACCTGGGAAATCAACAAGCCGGAGAACTGAGAGAGCTCTGCGGGTGAGAAGTAAAGCGCGGCGGCGTCGATTCCGCCGGCTTCCAATACCCAATCGCCGCCGAAAACCGGGTTGCCGGTGTCGTTCGTGGACGCAGCAAATCCGACTCCCGCAACCTTCTCGAGGGTGGCCAGCAACAGGCGGCCTTCATCGGAGGCGGCCAGCCTGCAGGCCAGCAGGTCGACGCGCCCGTCTTTTGCTAAGAGTTTCCCCAGCTCCCTCCAGAAGGCTCGCTCAGCCTTGCTGGAAAGAATTGAACCGAGACTGATCGTGTGTTTGCCTGTAAGGTAGAACTTGGCTTCTCCGTAATCGTGAGTAGCGAAGCCTATTGATGAGGCTTTTCGGCCTTTCAGGTCGGTTCTGACTTCGGCAAGCAGGGATCCCATGGTCGTCGTCACGGGATCGTATTCGATCACCAGGACGCCATCCCCGGCGGCTGCCGCCAGAATCCCGGCATCAGCCACTGCGGAAGATACAATCAGGACTCTTGGATTCTCACAGGTGTTGGCTGTTAAGACTTCTTCCGTGATCGGAAGAGCGGTGAAAGCCATGAAAATGCACGTAAATGCCAGGATTTGTATGGCATTTTTAGAAGAAGAGAAGAATCCCGCAATACGATCCACGGCACGCATAATTTCCCCCTTGATTGTTGAATAATAAGATTACCGATGCATTCATAATGAGCTTGGCAGTTTTAAGGCACAAGATATTTTAAGCGCTTCCCTGAACTCACAGGCTTTGCCGCAGACCTGGCTGTTGAGCAAACTCTTGGCAGTCTTGATGATGTTCTGTTGCTAATCTTCGATTGACAGTTGTCGGCTTGGTTTACCAGTTATCTTCATCAATCGCGATCAGACGGTCTGTAAGCGGCGATACTTAATCAGCGTTTGTGAAAGATGATTTCTGAGAGAAATCCAGGAGAGCCGTGACAGGGCATTCACATGAAGGCATCGGACTGGGAGGACGGCAATCAGGCTCGATGAACGAATTTGCTTATAACCATGATTTTTCACTCACTGCACACGATCTATCCAGAGTGACTGAGTTAGAGACGATAACCTACGAGAACAACGAGCTTCCCCCCAGCGGTGGCGGCGAGCCGGCAATCACCACACCACCGGAGCCGTGATCGCCAACGCCGTTCACGACGCCCTCGGCGTGGAACTGCTCCGCCTGCCACTGACGCCGGCGCGGCTGAAGGCGGCGATGAACGCCGGGAAGTGAGACAAGACTCATTTTACCGGGTGACAGGAACTCTGACCTGATCGGCTGGGCATCCGGCATGCGGATGCGCACCCGGTTTTCAGTTACCGCGTGCGCAATACACGAGCTTGTTGAACGCTGCCCCACCACGAAATAGAATGAGCCTACCAGGCAACTTGCTAATAAGAAGGGGAAAGCCATGCCATCTGAACCGCGCCTCACTCGTCGGACAATTACTATTGGAGTTGTGACGGCTGTAGTCGCCGTTTTCCTTCTGGCTCCCGCAAGCGGATTCCCGCAGGAGAAACCGCGAGCCAGGGACTTGGGCGTTCCGTTCGAGGGGGAGCCCGGACCGCTCAACGCCATCACCGATGTCGCCGGCGTGGAGGTGGGGCACACCACCCTTCTCTCCGGCGAGGGGAAACTCGAAGCCGGCAAGGGCCCGGTGCGGACCGGGGTGACCGCCGTGCTGCCGCGCGGCAAGCATCACGATCCGGTATTCGCCGGCTGGTACACGCTCAACGGCAACGGCGAGATGACAGGCACCACCTGGGTCGAGGAGTCGGGCTTCCTCGAGAGCCCGGTGTTGATCACCAACACCCACAGCGTCGGCGTGGTGCGCGACGCGGTGATCGAGTGGAAGATCGCGCGCGGCGATTTCGACGAAGGCTACTCGGAGTTCTATTGGTCGCTGCCCGTCGTCGCCGAGACCTGGGACGGCTTCCTCAACGACATCAACGGCTTCCACGTCAAGCGGGAGCATGTCTTTGCGGCGTTGGACGGCGCGGCGTCGGGGCCGATGGCTGAAGGCAACGTCGGCGGCGGCACCGGCATGGTCTGCCACGGCTTCAAGGGCGGCATCGGCACCGCTTCGCGCATTGTCAGGCTGGAAGAGGGCGTCTATACCGTCGGCGTCCTGGTCCAGACAAACTACGGCATCAGAAGAAACCTGACCATCGCCGGCGTGCCCGTGGGGCGCGAGATCACTGATCTCAAAGCCGTTTACAACCCGGGTAAGGCGCCCGAGGGCGCCGGTTCGATCATCGTCGTAGTCGCCACCGACGCCCCCCTGCTGCCACACCAGCTCAAGCGGCTCGCCAGGCGTGTCCCGCTCGGTGTCGCGCGCGCCGGCGGCACGGGCACCAACAGTTCCGGCGACATCTTCATCGCCTTCTCCACCGCCAACCCCGGCGCCGCCGCAAGCAGCGGTGTCACACAACTCGAGATGCTGCCCAACGAGTTGAACACCCCCTTCTTCGAGGCGACCATCCAGGCCGTCGAGGAGGCGATTGTCAACGCTCTGGTCGCCGCCGAAACGATGACCGGCATCAACGGCAACACCGTCTTCGCCCTCCCTCACGACCGGCTGATCGAACTGCTCGGGAAATACAGGCGACTGGAAGAATAGGCTTTGCAGTTTGTGATTCCCCGGGAAAAAATTAGCACGGGCGTAATCTTGGTTACTTTGCCGGGGCCCGCGGTCTGCTAAAGTTCTATCCGAAAATCAGCGATTATATGTAGTCGTTGAGGCCGCGTGTCGACTTCTGCTCGGGGTGCGGAAATGAAGCCTCTAAAAGTAATTCTCTCTGTTATTCTCGTTTCTTCAATTCTTCTCGCTGCTGTATCTTATGCAGAAGATGAAACCGGCTCCGGATCCTTTCCCAGGATTAAAAGGACTTTCCACTCCGTCACGATCTCGCCCAACACGAGGCTGATCAAGCCGGATTTCGTCGACCACCAGATCCTCGACGGACTCAGCGAAGACCAGAAGAAGACCCTGCAATCGATCCGGCTGATCGAGGGCACAACGACCTACATGATGACCTACTACGGCAGCTACGGGACCGAGGATGACATCCAGTCGGAAATCGATGATGTGCCGTTTGATCAGGAGCAGCGGATCTCCTGCTCGACCTTCTCTGCCGCCACACCGAGCGGCGAGCCGCTTTTTGCCTACAACAACGACAACGCGGGCGCCGACTGGATGATGGTCATCTTAGCCGAGCCGCCCGACGGCTACGCCACCATGTGCATCACCTCCACACGCTTCTGCGGCATCAGGCAATACGCCCAGGATTTCCACAATCTCTATCTGCGCGACTTCGTGCTCACCGCGCCGCACTACTCCTTCGACGGCATCAACGAATATGGCGTGACGATGTCGCCGATGAACAATGACGAAGGCGAGCGGGTCTACGATCCAAATGAAAGGTCGCTGCACGGGCTCACAACCATCTGCCTCGTTCTCCACTCCGCACGCAATGTGTATGAAGCCATCGATCTTCTGAGGCGCTTCAACAACACATTCTCCAACCAAATCCACTATCTCCTCTCCGACGCCTACGGCAACTCCGTCGTCATCGAATACTACGACGGCCAGGTTGTCCCTACCTGGAAATCCGGACCGTTCCAGGTTTGCACAAACAACAGGATAAACGGCTATCAGAATGATACTGCCCATTGGGTCATGACCTGCTGGAGGTATTGGAGATTGTTGCTTTGGCTGAATGAGTGCAACGGCATCGTCACCGAGACAAGGGCGTTCGAGTTTCTTGAGGCAGTGGCGCCGCAGCCCAACAGCGACAGCGGTTCCGTCAGGACGGTCTGGTCGTCCGTATACAACAAAATCTACGGCACGTGGAAGCTGGTCCTCGATCGCGAATACGACGATGTCTACGTGTTCTCCATGCCTCTGGTCACCGACCTCGCTGTCAGCTCGGTCAGGCTGCTGACAAAGCCGGCGCAACTGAAACCCGGCGGCAAGATCCGCCTCCTTACCAAGATCAAGAACGCCGGCATCAGGCCCTCAACGGCCACCAAGGTGGCTTTCTACCTGTCGAAGAGAAAGAAGCTGACCGGCAATGGCAATGCCATGCTGATTGATAGCTGCGATCTCAAGGCCTTGGCGACAGGCCGGGCGACAAAGATAAGGACTTCAGTTCGCATCCCGGAGGATCTCACACCCGGCGGCTACTACATCATCGCCTGCATCGATCCCGACGGCGACTGCAGGGAAGAAAGTACTAAAAACAACGTCTGGATTTCAAAGTCCAAATACAGGGTTGAATAGCCCGGAAATGCTGCGGATCGTTTGCGCGGGAATCTGTGGATCAAGCATTACGCCTGCAGTGAATGGATTGCCGCCAAATAACCTTCACGTAAACCGAGGAAGCAATTAACAGCCCTGATACCAAATTTAACCCCCCTATACTTTCCTATGAACTCAACTTGTTTTTTTGTTGTAAGGCTTGGAATAGCTGTTGGGTATTGCTTCCTCTTGCATCATCATTC
>DATKUA010000190.1:0-7247 GCA_035530855.1 Acidobacteriota bacterium
CCGCTCGCCCGGGTCGCCGCCGATTTTCTCCGTGTGGCGCAGGATTTCAAAGCGGTCCCTGGCCCAGCGGATTGACTTGGCCAGCGCGTCCCACTCCCCCTCGCTCAGCAGGTTGGGCGAGATGTAGAGCTCCCACATCGAGACTCCGCGGGCGAAGTAGAGCAGGGCGTTGTCGGTGAACTTGTCGAGCGGCTCGGCCTCGCCGCCGAGCTTCTGCAGGTGGCCCTTGATGATCCCGTGCGTCATCAGGTTGGCGAGCGGGAACCAGAAGTCCTCCTTGCAGAAATCCTCGTGCAGCACGAAATCGCGGTAGGTGATGGCTGCGTCGCGGCGGCTGATCGACGGCACGTCGGCGTAGCCGTAGTCGTGACCCTGCATCCAGATCATGTTGGCGTACTTCACCCACCACGGGCTCAGCCACGTTCCCGAGGTGATGTTGAGAAACACTTCGGGGCTCTCGGCCCGCACCGCGCTGCAGAGCTCGATCACCGACTCCATCACCGCCCGCCGCGAGAACTCCCCCGGCGGGTGGCCGTGGCCGGGCTCGCTGCAGGAGAACTGGATGCCGTCCCACTTGAAGTAGCGCACGCCGTGGTCGCGCACGAAGCCGACCGTGCGCTTCCGGAACAACGCCTTGTAGTTCTCTCCGGCGAGGCAGAGCTGGTCGCCGACGGTCTCGTAGCCGTGCTCCCGCATCCAGGTGACGCGCTTGCCGCGGAACGAGTAGCCGCCGATCGGGCCGAGCCAGATGCCGAGATCGGTGCCCATCTCCGCCAGCGCGTCCGAGACCGGCTTCAATCCCCCTGGGAATTCGTTCGGGCGCAGCACCCAGTCGCTCTCGTAGATATCCCAGCCGTCGTCGAGCACGAAGGCGTCGAGCTTGAGGCCGCGCTTCTCGACCATCTCGCGCTTGAAGTCTGCTGCGATCCGCAGCACGTTCGCCTCGTTCATCACGTCCTCGGGACGCTCGGTGTACTCCGGGGAGCGCACGTCGTACCAACTGTTGTAGAGCAGGTAGGGCCGCAACGGCGCCACGCGGATGGCGTCGACGTACTTCCAGAACCAGTGCTTCACCCGCGCCTCCGGCGCCAGGCCGCACACCGCCGGCGCGCTTGCTGTCCACTCCTCGCCCAGCCGCACCCCCATCTCCTGGCTGCAAACAAGCTCGTCGCCCACCCCTTCCCGGACGACAAAATTGTTGTCGGCCGCGGGATACTCGATCCCGAAGAAGGCACCGCCCCGCTCCGCCGCCAAGGCCACCGGCTGGCCGAAGCCGCCCGCTTTGATCAACTCCAGCTCGTGCTCGACCAAGCCTCCGAGCGGGCTCAACGACATCAGGAAATGGCCGTGATCTTCCGGATCACGAATCGCCACTACCCGCCGGGCAAAGAAGTCTCCGGGCGAAAGCGAGTAACTCAGACGCAATTCCAGCGAGCCGTCGACGGCTTTGAACGACAGATCGCAGCGCTTGCCGCCGCCCGCCAGATCGGCAAACTCGTGGGAATCGAAAACGAAATCGTGATAGAAAAGAAGGATCTTGTTATCGGCGTTGCCCGCTTTGCCGGGGGCGCGCCAGCCGGTCCACATCAACTCGCCAAACACCACCGGCTCGATCCCCAGGCGCAGCGATCCGCCGCCGTACTGCGCCAGCCACTGCTCCCGACCCTCGAGGATTTCCCTGGAAAGTAAGCCGTCCTGAAATTCGATCGACAGCCTGATGCACTCGTTCGCCAGCGCGAAGGTCCGTTCGCCGCCTGAATCGGCGGACTCAACGGTCACCTCGTCGGCGATCCCCGCGGCGGCGAACTGTGCCAGGAGGACCAGAGCGATGCTGCTTATCAGCCATGTAGATCTCATTCTTCTTTCCCTTCCGTTTCACCCGTCTCCGGCAGGCGCAGGCGCGCGACTTCGGCGGCATCCCCCATCGACAGATCGTAGGGCCTGATGCTGAAGCTCAATTCCCGCGGCTCCGGCTTGAGCAGGTACTTCTCCAACGGCCCCGGACCGCAGCTGCCGTTGCCCAGGCCGCACAACGCCGCGTCGAGGCTGAGAATCACGTCCTCGCGGGGCTTCAGCTCGTTGATATGGTCGGCTTCGTTCAGGTCCCTTGCATTGTAGTGCAACGCCGTGGCCGACATCAGCCCCTCAGCCACCAACAGCAGGCCCGCGCCGGCAGCGTCGGTCAGCGCCGCCCAGCGCACGTCCTCGCGGTTGCCCATCTCCTGCGGGCGGACATATTCCTCGTAGAGGCCGGCCACCTTGCTGCGGTAGCGCCCGACGGCCGCGCCGGTCTTGCGGTCGGGGTAATTCTCGTGCGGGCCGCGCCCGAACCACTCGTAGTTGTCGAAGGCGCCGTTGACGGTCATTTTCACGCCCAGCCTCGGCAGCACCGTCAGGCCCTCCACAGGCACAGGCACGAAGCGGTTATCCACCCTGATGCAACCGTTTGCGAGCACGGTGAAAACCGCGTGGTGGACGAAACGCTCTTCGTCCCCGGCGAGGCAGTGGGTTTCCACGGCGATCCGCACCGCCCCCGGTCCCTGCCGCTTTACCTCAAACCGGCTCACCTCGCGTGACAGTTTATCGAGGCCGTACTTGTACCACTGGGGATCGAAGTCCTCGTCGTTGTCGATCGGCGCGCGGAAGCCGCTGAACACCGGCCCGCGGACGCCGTCCTGAGCGTTGCCGATCACACGCCTTTTGCCGTAAGCCAGCGATGTGATCGTGCCCGTCCCGCGGCCGAACGTGACGCTGAAACCACTACCCCTGATCGTGACGCCCTCATCGGTCTCCGAGACGGAGAGCTCCGGCATCCCGGCCGATGACATCTCCTGAGCGGGGGACAACCAGAATGGCAGCTTGAACTGCTCCCAGGCGATCTCGTGCCCGGCCTCCGCCCAGATCGTGTCCTCTCGCAGGCGGAAGCTTATCTTCAAGTGGTATTCGGCGCCAGGCACGACCAGCATCGAGGGATAAGGTATCGTGATTTCTGCTGTCTGCTCCGGGGCCGCATTCACCGGCGCTATCTCGTTGACGTAGATTTCCCGGCCGTCCTCCGTCAAGGTCCAGTACGCGTCGAACTCGCTCAGATTCGTGAAGAAAAAGTAATTCTTGACCCTGAACCTGCCACCCCTGAGGTCTTCCGCTTCGATCTTGATGTTCTGGTAAACTTTCTTGACCTCCTGGATCTTTGCGGTTACGCCGCGGTCGGGACGCACCAGGCCGTTGAGGCAGAAATCCCTGCTCGTGGGCTCGTCGCCGAAATCGCCTCCGTAGGCCCAGTATTCGCTGCCGTCGTCAGCCTTTGCACGGATCCCCTGGTCGACCCAGTCCCAGATGCTGCCCCCCTGCAGATGCTCGTACTTCTCGATCGCATCCCAGTACTCGCGCAGGTTGCCGACGGCGTTACCCATCGCGTGCGCGTACTCGCAGAGTATCAGCGGGCGGTCGGTGGCGCGCTGCGCGTAATCCACGATCCTGTCGACGTCCCAGTACATCGGGCAGACGATGTCGGTGTGCGGAAGCTCCTTGGCGCGCTCGTAATGGACGGGACGCGAGGGATCGCGCTGATGAATCCAGTCGCTTCCTTCCTCAAAGTTGGTGCCGTCGCCGGCCTCGTTGCCCATCGACCAGATGATCACCGACGGGTGATTCTTGTCGCGTTCCACCATCCGCCGGATGCGGTCGAGGTGGGCTTCCTTCCACTCCGGCTTGTTGGCGAAGGTCTCATCGGGCTTGTAGCCCATGCCGTGCGACTCGATGTTCGCCTCGTCGATCAGGTAGAGGCCGTAGCGGTCGCAGAGCTCGTACCACTCAGGTGCGTCGGGGTAGTGGCAGGTGCGCACGGTGTTGATGTTGAAGCGTTTCATCAACTCGATGTCGCGGATCATCGACTCGCGCGAGACGTAGTGTCCCGTGTCGGGATCGTGTTCGTGGCGGTTCACCCCCTTGAGCAGCACCGCCCGGCCGTTGACCAGCAGTTGCCCGCCTTTGATCTCCACCTCGCGGAAACCCACGTCGCAGCGCTCGACCTCCAGCACTTCGCCGCCGGAGTCCTTCAACATCAGCAGCAGCGTGTAGAGATTCGGCTTCTCCGCCGACCACTTGAGCGGATCGGCCACGACCGCCTTCATTGACATGACACTCTCCGCGCCGGGCGCCAGCCACACTGTGCTCCCGCTTAACACACCCGCTCCGACCACCTCCACGCCGGACGCATCCAGAAGCACGGCCTCCACCCGTGGATTCTCCATCACAACACCACCGTAGTTGCGCACCCGCGCGGTCACCTTCATCGTCGCGTCGCGGTAGTTTCCGTCGAGCTCGGTCCGAACTTCGAAATCGCGGATGTGCACCGGCGGCGTCGAGTAGAGGTAAACGTCGCGGAATACCCCGCTCAGGCGCCAGAAATCCTGGCACTCCAGGTAAGAGCCGTCGGACCAGCGGTAGACCTCGGCGGCCAGAATGTTGGAGCCGCCGCGCAGGTAAGGCGTGATGTTGAATTCCGCCGGAGTCCGGCTTCCCTGGCTGTAGCCCACCTTCTCGCCGTTGATCCACAAATAAAACGCCGACTCCACGCCTGCAAAGTGGATGAACACCTGCCTGCCGTCCCAGCCGGGCGGCCTGGTGAACTCCATCCTGTAGGAGCCGACCGGATTGTAGTGATCCTGAATGAACGGCGGATTGTTCTCGAAAGCGTAAGGAACGTCCAGGTAATAAGGCATATCATAGCCCTGCAACTGCCAGTTGCCCGGCACGTCGACCTCGTCCCAGCCGCTCACGTCGAACTCCGGCCTGTAGAACCCGGCGGGCCGGTCGGCCGGTTTCTCCACCCAGTTAAATTTCCAGCGCCCGTTGAGGGGCTTGAACCAGGGCGAGAGGGCCGCGACGCCCTTGAGCGCGCTTTCCTCCCCGGCGTAGGGGATCAGCGTGGCGTGCGGCGGCTCCTTGTTGATACCGATCACCGACGGATTCTCCCAGTCGTTCGCCTGCTCTTCGCCGTAGGCTGAGCACGTTACGCAGACCACCAAGGCAAACGCCATAACCATTTTGAAAGACATTTTCACCCCCAAAAAGGAAACCTGCCGCATTACTATCCTCTTTATCGCCGCCGGTCCTCCCGCCGCCTCAGGCGCCGCCGCGGGACCGGTGGTTCTTCCAGGTCAAGGTCAGAAACAGTGCCGCCAGCAACCCGGTCGCCGTCGTGACGACGGCGGGTACGGTGTTCGAATAGAGCCAGAATCCGGTGGCGAACAGCATACTATAGACGAGCACCAGCCCCATCAGCACGTTCAGCAGCCCCCTCGGCACGTCCCAAGCGGCTTCGGCCTCTCCCGGCAACTCCCCCTCGCGCTCCGCCACCCGCAGCACGCGCCGCCACCCCGGACCGCCGGGGCGTGTCAGCTTGTAGAAGCCGATCAGCGTGCTCATCTCGGTCGGCTTGGTCAGCAGCGTCACCGCCACCCAGCCGACGGTGGTAACGCCCACGCCGATGACCAGCCGCTGCCACTCCACCAGCTCGGGCAATCCGAGGTGGACGTGGACGAACTCGAAATAGACCGCCGCCAGGAAGGAGATGACCATCGCCGCCAGCTCGCTGAAGGCGTTGATCCGCCACCAGAACCAGCGTAGCAGGAAGAGCAGCCCAGTGCCGGCGCCGATCTGCAGCAGGATGTGGAACGCCTGCAGCGCGTTGCGCAGCAGCAGCGCTACGGCCATCGCCAGCACCATCAGCACCGCGATCGATATCCGCCCCACCCACACCAACTGCCGCTCACTCGGCTCGCGCGAGATGAAGCGCTTGTAGAAGTCGTTGACGATGTAGGAGGCGCCCCAGTTGAGGTGTGTTGAGATGGTGGACATCACCGCGGCCACCAGTGAGGCGACGACGATCCCCAGCAATCCCGCCGGCAGGAAGGTCAGCATCGCCGGGTAGGCCATGTCGTTTTTGACGATCTCGGCGGGCATGTTTGGAAAAGCCTCCCGCAGCGCGGCCAGATCGGGGAAGACCACGAGCGAGGCCAGGGCCACGATGATCCACGGCCACGAGCGCAGCGCGTAGTGGGTCACGTTGAACAGCATCGTCGCGCCTACGGCGTGGTCCTCGTCCTTCGCCGCCAGCATCCGCTGCGCCACGTAACCCCCGCCGCCGGGCTCCGAGCCGGGGTACCACACGCTCCACCACTGCACCGCCAGCGGGATGAGGAAGACCGTCATCAGCAGCGAGCCGTCGGAGAAATCGGGCAGAATCGAGAGCTTGCCGGCGACGTTCGGATTCGTCAGTAGGCCCTCCAGGCCGCCGACCTGCGGCAGGTTGAGGACGACGACGGCGGCGATGATCGCGCCGATCATGGCGATCACGAACTGGAAGAAGTCTGTGATCAGCACCCCCCGCAGTCCGCCGAGCATCGTGTAGATCACGACCACGACCGAGGTGATGAAGACGGTCTCGAAGGGTGGGATGCCGAGGATGACGCCGCCGATCTTGATCGCCGCGAGCATCACGGTGGCCATGATCGCGACGTTGAAGAAGACGCCCAGGTAGAGTGCGCGGAAGCCGCGCAGGAAGCCGGCGGCCTTACCGCTGTAGCGCAGTTCGTAGAACTCGATGTCGGTGAGCACGCCTGAGCGTCGCCAGAGCCTGGCGTAGATGAAGACGGTGACCATGCCGGTCAGGAGGAAGGCCCACCAGAGCCAATTGCCGGCGACGCCGTGGGTCCGCACCATGTCGGTCACCAGGTTCGGCGTGTCGGCGGAGAAGGTCGTGGCGACCATCGAGACGCCCAGGAGCCACCACGGCATGTTGCGTCCCGAGGCGAAGAACTCGGCCGTGCTCCGCCCCGCGCGCCTCGCGACGCTGATGCCGACAACCAGCGAGACGGCGAAGAACGCCCCTATCAAGAGCCAGTCGATCGTCTGCAGAATCATGCGCCCGCACCCGGCTGGTAGCGGGCGCCGTCAACCGTTTTCAGCTTCCAGACCTCCGGCAGCTCGGGAGTTCCGCTTCCGAACTCCGCCGCCAGCGCTCCGGTCAACTCCTCGGCGTCGAGCTCTCCCTCCATGGCCAGGAAAACCAGGCTGCCGCCGAAGCCGGCGCCGGTCAGCCGCGCCCCCACCGCACCCGGCCGCGCGTAGAGCCAGTCGATCATCTCGTCGAGCACCGGCAGGCTGACCTCGTAGTCCTCGATCAGACTGATGTGACCGGCCAGCAGGATGTCGCCGATCGCGGACAGGTCGTTGCGCCCGAA
>DATKUA010000191.1:0-12005 GCA_035530855.1 Acidobacteriota bacterium
TTTTTCCAATAACTCCAATAGAAATTCGTGTGCTTTTTCGGTGTCCATCTGGCTGAGCCAGAAAATGGCCTGCTTGCGCAGTTCGAGGTCGGTTTCGGCCCTGGCGATAGCGATCAGCGCGTTGGCGGCCTGGTCCGAATCAACATCACCCAGCGCCTGGATGATCCGGCGCTTAAGTTCCTTGTCCTGGTTCGATTTGTAGATCTCCACCAGCAGGGGGATCGACTCGTCTTCCCACTCATCGGCGATCCAGAAGATTGCCTGCCGCCGCATCTCCAAGTCGGGGTCTGTGCGGGCGACTTGGGAAAGGAATGTGAGCGCCTGACTTCCGCCGGAATCGGCGACGGAATAGATAATTTTGCGGCGAGTCTCAACGTCTTCCGTTTCGGTGTAGATTTCTCTCATCAGCGGAATCGCTTCGTCATCCCACTCATCCGCGATCCAGTAGATCGCGTATCTTCTCAGCTCGAGATCGGGGTCTTGTCGCGCCACCTCGGTGAGGAAGGCTAGCGCCTGTTGTCCTCCGGCGTCGGCGGCGGAGTAGATGATCTTGCGGCGGATCTCGACGTCCTGATCGGTGCTGTAAATCTCGCGCAGCAGGGGCACAGCCTCATCGTCCCACTCGTCGGCAACCCAGAAGACAGCTTGCATACGCATTTCTTTGCTGGGATCGCTCTTCGCCACCTGGGTGAGGAATGCGAGAGCTGCCTGGCCGCCGGCGTCGGCCACGGAGTAGATGATCTTGCGGCGGATCTCGATGTCCTCGTCGGTGCTGTATATCTCGCGCAGCAGGGGCACAGCTTCGTCATCCCACTCGTCGGCAACCCAGAAGACAGCCTGCATACGCATTTCTTTGCTGGGATCACTCTTCGCCACCTGGGTGAGGAATGCGAGCGCTGCCTGGCCTCCTGCGTCGGCCACGGAGTAGATGATCTTGCGGCGGATCTCGATGTCCTCGTCGGTGCTGTAGATTTCCTTGAGAACGGGAACGGCTTCGTCATCCCACTCGTCGGCGATCCAGTAGATGGCTTGCATGCGAAGCTCTTTACTCGGATCATTCTTGGCCACATCCGAGAGGAATGTGAGCGCCTGCTGGCCGCCGGTGTCTGCTACCGAGTAGACAATCTTGCGGCGGGTTTCGATGTCCTTGTCGGTGCTGTAGATTTCCTTGAGAAGGGGAACGGCTTCGTCGTCCCATTCGTCGGCGATCCAGTAAATCGCGTATTGTCTCAACTCCCGATCGGGATCATTCCGCGCAACTTCGCTGAGGAATAGAAGCGCTTCGTGCGTGCCGGTGTCGGCGACGGAGTAGATGATCTTGCGGCGAACTTCGAGGTTCTGGTCCTTGCTGTAAATCTCTTTCAGCAGAGGCATTGCCTCATCATCCCACTCATCGGCCATCCAGTAGACCGCCTGCTGACGCACTGTCGTGCTGGGATCGCTCTTGGCGATGGCCACCAGCTTGTCCAGTGCGATGCGGGATTCGCTCTGGCTTAGAGCGTAGACGACTTTCAGCTTTGCCTGATCATCCTTGAGCGTATCGTAATACTTCACCAGTGCATCGACTGCCTCTTCGCTGTCGAAATCGCCGATCCATTTGATCGCAGTGCCGCGGATCTCAGCATCGGTGTCGGTGCGGGCGACCTCGATCAATGCGTCGAGCGCTTCGCGGGTCTCCTGCTGACTGAGCACGAAGATCGCCTTTACCTTCAGCCGCTTGCAGGGGTTGCTCTTGATGAAGCGGATCAGCACCGGCACGGCCCGCTCCGAATCCATGCTCAGCAGAGCGTTGAGGGCGGCCTCCTTGGTGCCGTCGGGATCGCAATCGTCGCCGGCCTTCTGCGTCCCGGTAGAGCGCCCGGTCCTCCCGGCTTCCCTGGGAGGCTTGTCTGGGCGCACATGCCTGGCAGGTGTGGGTTCGAGCGCGGCGGCCGGATCACCCTGCCTCTTCAGCCTGATCCTGACTTCGGAGAGCAGAAGCACCGCGTCGTCACGCCAGGGGCTGCTGTTATACCCCTTGATGAAGGCAGTCAGGCTGCTCTCGGCGCGTTGGTAATCCTGCAGCTTGACCAGGCAATACGCGGCGTAATAGAGGGCGTCGTCCTGGTAAGTTGAATCGCTCATCTTGCCGACCTTCACGAAGGCCTCATAAGCAGCGGACACTTTACCAGTATCCAGAAGTTCCTTGGCTTGGAAGAACGCCTTGGCACCGGGGCTGTCCTGGTCATACTCCACATCGACTGCGTTGGCGAGGGTGGCGGTCAACAAAATGCAGATTAGTGCGGTTTTTATTTCTTTTCTCATTTTACATTACCTCACTGTTCGAGGTTTGGCTGCCGGATCTCTCATCGAGGTTTACGATATTCATCCTCGCCAGGAGATCCTTCATCTCGATCCGGTGTTGTAGACCGGTCAGGGCCTCTTGGGCTACATGGGGATCGATGTTGGCAATATCCATCAGTACCATTTCGAGCTCATCGAGTAATGCGGCTAACTTCTCGTCGTTGTTGCGCAAAGCTACCAGCCGGTAGGTGCGGTTCTGACTCAGAAGCTCTTCCCCGCGGCGGCGGTTGTCGAGCAACGCCTCCTCGTTCGGCGGGCCGTTGCTGGCGATGTTCACCATTTCCTGCAACAGCAGCCGCGAGCGCTCGAGGTGGTCGTCGGCCGCCAGCGCGAAATAGCCTTCGGTGCGCTGGATCCTTACCTCGGTGCGGGTGATCACCGGTTCCGGCGCCTGTGGCACCATCACCTGGTAGAGGATCAGCAGCGCGACGATCAGCATCGCCGCCAGCGTGCCGAGCCCGGTGGCCAGGCGCAACCCGTGCTTGGGTACCAACCAGCCGGATAGCCTTTGCCACAGGTTCTTTCTCTGCAGCTTGGGCTGCAGGCGGGTCCAGAAGGTGCGCCAGTAAGCCTCCGGCGGCTCGCTGGGAGCAGAATCACTGACAAGGCGGAGAGCGTTGTGAAGCGCCTCCAGCTCGCCACGGAGCGCGGCGTCACCGCTCAGCCGCTTCTCAAGCGCCGTCCTCTCCTCCGGCTCAAGCTCGCCGGCGAGGTAGAGGATCAGCAACTCCCGTTCATTACTCATTTTATGACCCTTCCATCTCCAGCAGCGGCGCCAGGCTTTCGCGCATACGCCCGACGGCGCGGAAAAGCTGCTTCTTCACCGTGCCCTCGGCACAGCCAATCTGGCCTGCGATCTCGGCGATGGTGCGCTGTTGGAGAAACTTCATCATAAATACCATCTTCTGTTGCGGACTGAGTCTGTCCATTGCTTGATTGATCAAACCCCGCGTCTGCGATGATATCGCGTGTCTCAGCGGCGAGGGATTTTTAACATCCGGTACTTCCCATTGCCTTTCGGCTTCGTCCGTTCCGACTTCGTTCACCCGGCTGCGTTTTCGCCGGAGGCTGAGGCAGCAGTTGATACCGATGCGGTAGACCCAGGTGGAGAAGCCCGCGTTGCCTCTGAAACGCTTCAGCGAGCGGTGCGCCCGCAGGAACGTCTCTTGGGCGACCTCGTCGGCGTCCTCGTGGCTGCGCGTGTAGCGTAGGGCAAGCGAGTAAATCCGGCGTTGGTTGTCCTCAACCAGCAGTCGGAACGCCTCTTCATCCCCGTTCTTGGCTCGTTGAACCAATTCCTGCTCCTTCCCCGGATCCATGCTTCCCTCCACCAATCAGTTTGACCAACGTGAGTGCGGATTGGTTGACACGCACGGCGTTGTTTCAGTGAATTCCCAATGTTAACATGCGCAAACCTTTAGCAAGAGGGAGCAATGGCGCTGGTATTCGAAGATCTGCGCCGTGTGGGGTCGGTCACTTTGGATCCGCTGATGCGCGAGGAAGCCGAGGCCTGGCTCGACATCCTCGGTTGGGAATACAGTCCGACGCAGGATTTTCTGAAGACATATATCGACAGCTCTGCCCTGCCCGGCTTCGTGGTGATCGACCGCGGGCGGGCCGTCGGTTATGCCTATCTCGTGGTTGATGTCGGAAGGGGCGTGATTGGCAGCCTCTATGTCATGCGCGGGCACTGGGGCGGCGATCTCGAGGCGCAGTTGGGCGTTGCCTGCATCGACGCACTCAAAGAAACGCCGTTCGTCAGGCGCATCGAAGCGCAGCTGATGGTCTTCTCAGAAGCAGACCTGGGCCCGGTTTTCGCCGGCGACGGTTTCGAAACATTCCGCAGGCACTTCCTCTCGCTCGACCTCGGCTCTTACGACGGGGGGCGGGAGCAGCCGGAGGGGCTCGAATTGCGGTCATGGAACGACGAGATGATCGACGAGGTCGGCCGGGTTGTATACGAGAGTTACATCGGCGGCATCGATGCCTACTTCTCCTCCAGCTTCAGCCGCCTCGACCGCTGCCACGGCTTCGTGGCCAACCTCGTCAGGCGCGCCGGTTGCGGCGGCTTCCTCCCGGGCATGACCACCGTCGGCTACCTGGATGGTAAGATGGCCGGCATCGTCGTCGCTACCGAGCTGTCCCCCGGCGTGGGCCACATGCCTCAGATCTCCGTGGCTCCAGACCATCAGGGCAGCGGCATAGGAGCCTTTCTCGTCGATGAGAGCTTGCGGCGATACAAGGAGGCTGGCTATAGGGCTGTTTCGCTCACCGTCACTGAGCAGAACGAGCGCGCTGAGAAGTGGTACCGCCGTCTCGGTTTTGCTGAGGTCCTGCCCTTCAACGCATACCTCTGGCAACGCGATTCCTGAAAAACGAGCTCTACTGGATGCCCTTGCCCCGGCGCTATCAATATGGTCTATTTGTCTTGAAAGCAAACGGGGGAAAGAGATGCCGCTCGACGACAATTGCCTCTTCTGTAAGATAATTCGGCAAGAGATCCCGGCCGATATCGTCTTCGAGGACGACCTCGTCATCGCCCTCAGGGACATCAATCCGCAGGCGCCGCATCATTTTCTGATCGTCCCCAAGGACCATATCCCGACCATTAACGACATCGGACCGCTTCACGACGACTACCTCAGCGCGATGTTCGCCGCGGCCCGCGCAATCGCCTCCGACGCGGCGGTCGCCGACGGCTACCGCCTCGTGCTCAACTGCGGCGAGCGCGCCGGGCAGAGCGTCTTCCACGTCCACATGCACCTGCTCGGCGGGCGCGCCATGCGCTGGCCGCCGGGCTGATTTCCGCCCTCTGCGAAGTTGACTTTCAGGGCTTCGCCTTCTAGATTGTGTGCGCGGCCCCGCCGCCCGCGGAGAGGTGCAGGAGTGGCTGAACTGGGCTGCCTGCTAAGCAGTTGTGCGAGAAATCGCACCGCGGGTTCGAATCCCGCCCTCTCCGCCACTTACTTTACAAATAAGCAACATTCCCGCGTAGAAAAATCCTGCATGTCTCAATCCATTTCATTCTTCTGCGGCGAATTCACCGTCACGCGGGACGATGTCCCGCCGGTTGCCTGCTCGGGCGCCGCTCTTCCTTTGGATGAGGCGGGAAGAGTCTGATCGTGATGGCGTGGGCTTGTCGGTTGAACGCCTTTATCGGGTCCGACCCGCCAGGGGAAACTCAAGTATCCTGCTGGATATCACCTTTCCGACTTTATCCTACCTCACGTCATAGCGGTTGAAGGCGAAGGCGCCGATAAGTAAAGCGACGGCAATCATCGCTGCCAGGATTAACAGACCGGGTCCGGATTGGGCTGCTCGGGAGGCAATGGGCGCTTCCTCCCATTGGAACCTTGGCGGCGCGGTGCCGAAAGGTTTGGTCGAGAGGTAGGAGCCGATGCCGGCGTTCCCCATGAAGAGGAGGTGAGGGCTGTCCTTATCCTTCTCATCCGCCAGCCGCATCGCGCTGAAGAGGGCGGTCTGATACCTCTCTCCCTGGTTGAAGAAATCCTGAAGCGTTGGGAGGTCGTTGTCAGACAGACGGGCGACGGCCTGCCTGTAGAGACTAGAGGGCGACAACACGGACAGCAGGTCTATGGTCTCGGCCTGGGCGTAGAGCATTCTCAGCTGCTCGCGCGCCAGGTTTTCCCTTTCCCCGTTTTCCTGTTCGGAGAAACGGTTAAAGATGCGCTCACCCTTGAAGTTGTCCGCTCGTGCCATGCTCGGAGGCCGAGTCATCGCCCCGGCTTCGATTCCCTGCATCATGTACTTCTGGTTGATGTCATCGGAAAGCCGCTGATACTCCTCCGGCGATCTCACCGGCGACAGCACCTTGCCGACCAGCTTCACCCCACCGGGAGCGATGACAACCAGGAGCGCCCACAGCAGCACCAGCACGACGAGGCTGGTGACCGGCGCTCGTGTCAGCGCGGAGACGGTAACGCCGAGCGACACGAAGAACAGTAGCAGTAGCAGCGAGAACAGGAAGAAGAGCCCATAGGCTATGTAGTGCTGACCGACGCCAGGTATCTTTCCCAACATCTGTGTCGAGACCAGGTTTACGATCAGGCCCAAGAGCAACGGCAGAGCCAGAGTGGTGACTCCCGCCAGTATTTTGCTGATAAAGATGCTTCTGCGTGGCACGCCGTTGGCCAGCATCTGCTTGAGCGTACCCTGCTGTTTCTCGCCGCAGATGGCGTCGTAGGTGAGCACGAGGGCGATGAAGGAGAGAATCACCTCGACGATGAAGGCGAAGTCGATGGCGTCGAAACCGAGGAAGTTCTGCCCCGTGCCGTCGCTGCCGGACGGCAGGAGCACCCTCTCGGGCATTACGCGAGCGATCGTCGGCACGGTTTCGATCTTGCTGTCGGCCATGAACTTGAGGCTTCTCTGAGGAAGGGGAAGGTTGAACATCATTCCCGCCATGCCATCCGGGCTCGCAGATGCCTGCTGGAAGCTGTCGTTGTAGGCCCTTGCCAACCGGTCGTACTCGGTGGCGTCCTGAGCGTAGCGGTCGCTGTAGATGAATGCATTGATCACGGCGAGGATGAGCACGAGCGCGTAGACGACAACCAGGCGGCCCTGTTTGAGATATTGCTTCAACCAGAAATTAGTTAGCATTCCCATTTTATTACCTCACCGAACGTCGTAGTGGAGGAATCGGATATAGGAGAATGTCAGGCAGGCGGCGATGAAGACAACCAAAAGCAGCATATCGAAGGACGCCGCCGAAACCGACTCGTAGAGCGATATCGGCCTCATCTCGAAGCGCGGCATGTCGCTGAGATCCAATTTCCGCCTGGGATCGTTCTCGACACTTTCAATGACGTCCGGGAGCATATCCATTAACTCCTGGGTGTGGGTCTGAAAGTAAAGCAACTGCTGCCCGGCCGTCATCGTTTCGAACGTCTGGAGCAGGTCTTCGAGCGGTCCGCCCGGGTAGTCGTCGGTGAACCAGCGCTTCGATGTGAATCCCCCCATGCCCTCGATGTAGCTCAGCAATTCCTGACGGTAATTCTTCGTTTCCTCGAGGAAATGCTTATAACCGTTAACGTCCGTGCCGGCGATGGCGTTGGCCGCATGTGCGAAAACAGATGTCGGGGAAACGCGCTGCAGATTACCGATGAGCGCGATTTTATCGAATCTGCGTTGCAGGAATTCGTTTTCGAATCCGAAACGGTCCGTGGCGTAATCGCTCTGGTCACGTATGATTTCAGGCAGCTTGCTGACAAAAAACTCCACAGCATTAGGTCCCATCAGGCGGAACATGATCAGGCCTTCGTACCTGGGGCCGCCACTCGAGAGAAAAAGCACGGCCTTGTAATCCCGGAAAGGAAGGTCGCTCCCGAGAAGCTCGCTGACCGGACCGCCGTGCTCCCCGGCGATCTTGTCGAGGTTCCTGCTGAGTTCCCTCGAGTCTTCGTTGAAGCCCATCTCGGAAACGAAGAGTCCAATGGCATTCGGTATTACCAGGATGATAACGATCCAGACGAACATGCTTACCGCCAGTGAGGTAGCGCTGGAATGCGTAAATGCCGAAATCAGTAGCCCGATAGCCGCGAATGCCGCACCGTAGAGCAGGATCAACACCAGCAACAGGCCTGTTTTTCCCCAATCGTCGGCGGAGAAGCCCACCGGACTGAATATCTGGAACACCACCAGAGCGACCACGAAGCCGAAGACGAAAATCGGTACCAGCGCGATAACCGCTCCTAAAAACTTGCTGGTTATCAGCTTCGTCCTGCCCACCGGATTGGAGAGGATCAGCCGCAGGGATGCCCTTTCTTTCTCCCCGCTGATTGCGTCGAAGGTAAGCAGAATCGCCAGCAGCGAGATGCAGATTTGCACCACTTCGGCGAAGTCGAGCCCCCTGAACAGGCCGAGGAAATTCGAGCTCTGCCCCTCACCGCTCTCGTCGCTGGCGACGGCCGGGATGCGAGTTTGGCTGATCAGCATCCGCGTTCCCCAGCGCGCCCCGTTCTTTGAACCAAATACAGAGAGAGGAGAGGGCATCCTGATCACCGTGGGCCTGACGCGGCTGAATACGGTCCATTCCTCGATCTGCGTCTCCACCTCCCGAATGGCAGCGTTTGCGATCTCGTAATCCGCCTTGAAGTCGTTTACCAGGACAGTTGTCGTGATCCCGAACAAAGCTGCGCAGGCGACGAAACCGATCAGGAAGCGGAGCGTGAGAATATTCTCCAGGGATTCCTTTTTAATCAATGTCCACATTGTTATCCCTCACCACAGACGAAACGGATAATTAATTGTGGTTGTGGCCGGCTCCTCCCCCCGGCCGGATGGTGTATTAGTCTCAGGGAGACCATGAATGGTTTTTTCATCCGCTGCCTATCTAAACGTGTTTTGGAAAAGGGACGTTCAGATGAATTTGCCAATATTTGTATAACATTTGCCAGTCTTTTAGGGGGATTTACTTCGTGATAAAGTGCCAGCTCTTGTCGAGATGCCAGCTGACGAGGTTAGAAGTGAAAGAGATAAGAGATTTCAGCGCCGTCTTTAGTCCCGAAGAGTATCTGAAAGCGGTCGAAAAGGTATCGGAAAAGGCCGCCGATTATCTGCGGTCCGCCTCTCTTGGGGAGATCCCTGTTCTGGATTACGAGGCGCCTGAAGAGAAACTGGCGCGGTGGCAAGAACCGATTCCGAACAAGGGCATCGGCACCGCCCGGGCGATAGAACTTTTGAGTGAGGCGATGGACCAGTCGAATCACTTCCTGCATCCGCGCTATATCGGTCACCAGGTACCGCCGGTACTGCCGTTCGCCGCACTCTGCGATCATGCCGTCTCGCTGCTCAACAACAGCGCCGCCATCTACGAGATGGCGCCGATGGAACCCGTGGTCGAGACTATTCTGCTCGACTGGATTTCAAAGCTGCTCGGTCTGCCGCAGGGCAGCGGGGGTGTCTTCACCAACGGAGGTTCGATAGGTAACCTCACCGCCCTGCTGGCCGCCCGTCAGGCCAAGATCCCCGGCAACATCTGGCAAGACGGGTACGACGGCGGAGGCAATCCTTGCGCGGTGCTGGTCTCCGAGCAATCCCATTATTGCGTCAAGCGCGCCGTACAGATCATGGGGATGGGGGAAGGAGCAGCGGTATCCGTCGACACAGACGAGAAGTACCGCATGGATCTTCGAGACTTGGAGAGGTCGTACAAGAAGGCGGAATCCGAGGGTCAGCAGGTTATCGCCGTATCCGCCAGCGCTTGCACGACAGCCACCGGTGCCTACGATCCTCTCGAAGCAATCGCCGATTTCTGCGAGGAGCGCGACCTGTGGTTTCACATCGACGGGGCGCATGGCGTCGCGGCGGCTTTGTCCCCGAATCACAGGCATCTGCTGGCGGGCGCCGAACGGGCCGACTCAATCGTCTGGGACCTGCACAAGATGATGCTGATGCCCTCGCTGCTAACTGCGGTTGTGTTCAAGAGATTCCGGGATAACTACCTCGCTTTCGCCCAGGAGGCTTCCTATCTTTTCAACTCCGGCTCCGAGGAGCCCTGGTTCGATCTTGCCAACCGCACCCTGGAGTGCACCAAGCAGATGAACGCAGTGAAAGCCTTTCTCAGCCTCCACGCCTACGGCAGCGATTTCTTCGGCGACTATGTCGACCGCTGCTTCGAGCTGACGAACAGGTTTGCCGAATTCCTGGACAAAAGCGGCGACTTCAAACTGGCTGCATGGCCGGAGTCCAACATTGTTTGCTTCCGTTACGAACCCAATGGTGTTGCCCCCAGCGATCTGGACAGACTGCAAAAGGCCGTACGCGAGGCGCTCCTGCGCAGCGGGCGGTTCTACATAGTCCAGACCGAGCTGCGCGGCAAGTGGTTCCTGCGCTGCACCGTGATCAATCCCCTCACCAGCGAGGACGATCTGCGCCAACTGATGGAAGAGGTCAGAGCGGTTGCAGCGGGAATTCTGGATTAACAACGCCATCCTCGGCGAGCAAATCGATCGCTGCTAGCAGCCCCGAAAGCGGCAGACTCATTTCCACTGATTACGGTGATTGCTCTCGAGTGTCTGAAATCGTCTTTGGTGCTTGACTTCATCTTCGTTGTTGGCTAAATTGCCAACAACGCAACAGGGGGGTTTGAAATGGACCCGAAGACGAAAGCCAAGTACGAGGTCAGAGCAGGCGTATTCAAAGCCCTGGGACACCCGACGAGGCTGTTTATTGTCGATGAGTTGTCGAAGGGCACACGCTGTTTCTGCGAGCTGACCGAGATGCTGGAGATCGACAAATCGACCGTCTCGCGCCACCTGTCGATACTGAAGAGCGCCGGCGTGGTGTCCGACGAGAAGCGCGGTAATCAGGTGTTCTACTCGCTGAACGTCCCCTGCGTGCTCAATTTCTTCACCTGCGTCGACGTCGTGCTGCAGACGGTGGCGGAAAAGAGCCTGGAGGCGATCTCATAGTCATCTTCGGGTCGGTTGGGTCTCCGCCGACAAATCATGTTCCAGCCGAATCGGAGCCGTCGTGATGAACTGGAAAAACGAGTGGAAGGGGCTCGCGCTGATCGTTGCAGTCTTCCTGGTGAGTTTTTACCTACCCGTCGGGATGCCGCGCTTCGACAACGCGGTGTTGGAGGCGTTCCACCTGGTCAAGTGGTACGCGCAGGAGCACGTGCTGCTCTGCCTTGTGCCTGCCTTCTTGATCGCGGGGGCGATCGCGGTTTTCGTCAGCCAGGCCTCGGTTATGAAGTATCTCGGCGCCAAGGCCAACAAGGTCCTAGCCTACAGCGTAGCCTCCGTTTCCGGGACGATCCTTGCGGTCTGCTCCTGCACCGTGCTGCCCCTGTTCGCGGGCATTTACCGCATGGGGGCGGGCCTGGGCCCGGCGACGGCG
This sequence comes from Acidobacteriota bacterium, assembly GCA_035530855.1. Lineage (GTDB taxonomy): Bacteria > Acidobacteriota > DATKUA01 > DATKUA01 > DATKUA01 > DATKUA01. The sequence goes on from DATKUA010000191.1 coordinate 11,206, forward strand.
TTCCTCTATTCCGGGCCGGCCATCAACGTGCTGGCAATAGCCCTCACCGCCACGGTGCTGGGCCCGGAATTGGGCATCGCCCGGGCGGTGGGCGCGATAGTGTTCAGCATCGTCATCGGCTTGCTGATGCACCTGATATTCCGCAAAGAGGAGCAGGAGAAGATCGAAGCCCAGGCGAACCTGCCGGAGCCTGAGGTCTCGCGGCCGTTGTGGCAGAACGCGATCTACTTCGCCGCGATGGTTGGCATCCTGGTGTTCGCCAATTGGGGCCGGCCGGATGCAACCGAGGGTCTCTGGTTCCTGGTTTTCAGCAACAAGTGGCTGATCACATCCGCCTTCGCCGTTGCCTTGGGATTGGTACTCGTCACCTGGTTCGGCGTGGCCTGGTGGAAGATCGTGGTCACAGCGGCTGCAGCAGCGGCTTCAGCCCTGGCTTTCCCTGCCCTGCCGATGATTCCCTTCCTGATCGGGATAGCTGGGCTGGTATTCGTCACCAACACTCAGAAAGGGGAGATGCAGGAATGGTTCGACTCTTCCTGGGGCTTCACCAAGCAGATTCTACCGCTGCTGTTTTTCGGTGTGCTGGTGGCAGGTGCCCTGCTGGGCAGACCGGGCAGCGAGGGTCTGATCCCCTCGGAGTGGATCAGCGGCGTGGTCGGCGGCAACTCACTCATGGCCAATTTCATGGCCTCGGTGATAGGGGCTTTCATGTACTTCGCCACGCTGACGGAGGTCCCGATTCTGCAAGGCTTAATCGGCAGCGGTATGGGTAAGGGCCCTGCCCTGGCCCTCCTGCTAGC
>DATKUA010000192.1:0-22851 GCA_035530855.1 Acidobacteriota bacterium
ATCGGGCCTCGGACTCTCGATAGTCAAGCGAACGGCAATGGCCTTCGGCGGTGATGTCACCCTCAAAAGCCTGCCCGGCAAGGGCAGCACTTTCAAGTTGCGGTTGCCACTGGCGCCGGAAGCATCCTGATTCGGTAGGTAACAGTTCTTCCCGATTGGCCAGCCAAATCCCGGCGAAGAGAAATATCTCGAGTGCGGTATATAGGTTCGCACTGTCTGAACTGTGAGAAACCAAATTTGTGCCTCCCAAAAAATCCTGATCTTTATCTTATCTTTATTATCCATGGTCATTATGCGAGATCGATGAGACTCGAGCTGCGGAGAGACGGTTGGCTTCAAACCTGGACTTTCAAGACGCGGAGTCAAAAACAAATGGAGAGTATTCGGATCTGCGTAGATAGATTTCACAATGTAGCTGACGAATTCTGCTTCTGCGCCTTCTCCAGGATGCGCTTCCGGATTGATTTTTCGGTGCATAGTGTGTAGACATGATGCAAAAGCCCTTAAAGACTGCTGTCGGTGCGCAGCCGGCGACGCCTTATCCATTTAAACGGACTGCTTCGGCGGCAGGTCCAGGGCGATTAACAAGGGATTTCAGTAAGGAGAGCAAGGCGATGAGGACCAAGAGGATCGTTTTGGCAGCTCTTTCGCTGGGCGTTGTGATGTGGGCGGCGTCCTGTGGCCCCTCGGAAGAGGCTGGTGCGGTCAAATTGCAGGGCGCCGGCGCCACTTTCCCAGAGCCTGTTTTCAACCAGTGGATGTATCAATACGAGCAGGTCTCGACGACAAAGATCAACTACGAAGGCATCGGCTCAGGCGGCGGCCAGAAGGCCATCATCGACAAAACCGTCGACTTCGCCAGCTCAGACGCGCCAATGAATGCTCCGGAGTTGGATGAGAACGGCTTGCTGCAATTTCCCATAATTGTCGGGGGCATCGTGCCCGTGATCAACGTGCCGGGCTTAGAGAAAAACGAATTGAAACTCAGGGCCGATGTGATCGGCCGCATCTTCGCCGGTGACATCACTACCTGGAATCATCCTGACATCCTTTCAGACAACGCCGAGATCGCCGACAAGCTGCCGGAGAAAAGAATCATCGTCGTGCACCGCTCCGACGGCTCCGGTACCACCTGGACCTTCACTCTCTTCCTTCACAAGGCTTCGCCTTACTGGCTCGAAAACATGAGGGGCGTGCAGGTCGACAAGGCGACCGGCGAGATCACTGCAGACCTCGCGGAATCTTATGGTAAATCCATTAAGTGGCCCGGCGATTCAATCGGCCAGAAGGGCAACCCCGGCGTGGCCAACCAGGTGATGCAATCGCCATTCAGCATAGGTTATGTCGAGTATGCCTACGCTCTGCAGAACAACATGACCACCGCGCAGCTCGAGAGCGCCGCCGGGCGGTTCGTTGCTCCCAGCCTCGAAACCTTTGCCGAGGCAGCGATCCAGACTGATTGGACAAAGCCGGGAGTCGATCTGGTGCCTGTTGCCCAGGGGGGTGACAACACCTGGCCGATCGTCGGCGTCTCCTTCATCCTGATCTACAAACAGCAGGAAGACGCAAACAAAGCTGAGGAAATGTTAAGATACTTCAAATGGTGCTTCTCCAACGGGGCTGATTCGGCAGGCAAACTGCATTACGTTGCAATTCCGGCCTCAGTCGCGGATCAAGTCATGGTGTCTTGGGCGGAGATTACTGTCGATGGACAGACGGTCTCTTGGAAGTAGTGGTCCGAGAATAAGTTGAATAGCATGTCGTGACCTGTCGAGACATTTGGCTATAGAACCGGGAAAGCCGTGGCAAAAAAGAGCATGGGGCAAGGCACTCCCAAGAACAGGGCAGATTTGATTTTCCGATGGCTTTCAGTTGCCTGCGCCATCGTTGTAGTCGTCATCATCGCCGGCATCTTCATTGAACTTTCCCGACATTCGAGCCTCGCTTTCCAGCAATTCGGCTTCAACTTCCTTATTGATGACAACTGGGATCCAGTCAGCCATCAATTCGGCGCTGCCAGCAGCATCTACGGAACGCTGGTTTCCACCCTGATCGCGATGGTTATCGCGGTTCCAATGTCGCTGGTTATCGCGCTTTTCCTGGTCGAGCTCGCGCCACCGAGGCTGAGCAGGATCATTGGCGGCGGGATTGAGCTGTTGGCGGCAATCCCGAGCATCATTTACGGTATGTGGGGTTTGTTCGTATTCGCCCCGTTTATGCGCGATTACGTGCAACCGTTACTCGGCGACACCCTTGGATTCCTCCCGCTGTTCCAGGGGCCTCCGATGGGCATCGGCATGCTGACAGCCGGCATCATCCTCGCCCTTATGATTCTCCCCTTCATCTCGGCAATCACCCGCGACGTGCTGCAGATGGTGCCAAAGGTCGTCAAGGAATCGGCCTATGGTGTCGGGGCGACCACCTGGGAAGTAACCCGCAAGGTCAGCCTGCGCTACGGCCTGCGCGGGACGATCGGTGCGATGTTCCTCGGACTCGGAAGAGCCATCGGCGAGACGATGGCCGTTACCTTCGTCATCGGTAACGCCGCTGCCATTTCCGCCTCACTTTTCGCGCCGAGCCACACAATCGCCTCGTCTCTGGCAAATGAATTCGCCGAGGCCGTGGAACCGCTCTATTCCAGCTCGCTGGTCGCTCTGGGATTCATTCTCTTTGTGATCACGATAATCTTCCAGGGTATTGCGCACCTCTGGCTTACGCGCGTCCGCAAGAGCGTGGAGGGTTGATGATGGCCGTGCCGAGATCAATCATCGGTCGCCGCCTGGCCGACAACATCGTGAAGATGATTTCCGGCTCGGCGGCGGGACTGGGCATCCTCGCTCTCGCCTGGATACTGTTCGAGGTGTTTGCCAAGGGAGCGGCGGCGATCAACTGGACCTTCCTCACCGCGATGCCGACTCCTCCGTTCATCGAAGGCGGCGGGCTGGCGAACGCAATAGCAGGGACGCTCCTGATGACGGCGATCGCAACCTTGATCGCGGTTCCGATCGGATTGCTGGCAGGCGTTTACCTCGCCGAGTTTGGGCACGAAAACAGGCTGGCCGTCTCGGTACGCTTTCTCGCCAACGCCCTGATGGGTACGCCCTCGATCATCATCGGGCTGTTCATCTACACCCTCATAGTCGTGCCGACTCGCACCTTCTCCGGTTACGCGGGAGCTCTGGCGCTGGCTATTTTGATGCTGCCGGTCATCGCCAGGACGAGCGAGGACATCCTGAAGCTCGTACCGAATGAATTGCGGGAATCGGCGCTCGCCCTCGGGGTGCCGCGCTGGCGCACCACCGTAGGCATAGTCTTTCGGGCGGCGAAATCAGGCCTCCTGACCGGCGTTCTGCTGGCGGTCGCCCGTGTCAGCGGCGAAACGGCGCCGTTGCTGTTCACCGCGCTCAACAGCAGGCTGTGGATCAGCTCGCTGGCCGAGCCGACGGCCAACCTTACAGTGACAATCTACAAGTACGCGATGTCGCCGTATCCCGACTGGCAGCAGAAGGCCTGGGGCGCTTCCCTGCTGATAACCGCAGGAGTGCTCGTGACGACCATCGCCGCCCGATTAATAATCCAGAGAGGCCGTGGCGGAAGCGGAAGGTAGAGAGAGGGCAATGGGAAAAAACAGAATAGAGATACCCCGCGTGGAGGTGGGAGATCGATCGCGAACCGCCGTTAAATTCGATGCCCTTCCCAGCAAGATTTCCGTTAGCCATTTGAATTTTTACTACGGCAAGATTCAGGCGCTTCACGACAACAACCTCGAATTCAAGCAGAACTACGTGACGGCGATCATCGGCCCTTCTGGTTGCGGCAAGTCGACGCACATACGGGTGTTCAACCGCATCTATCAGCTCTATCCGGAGCAGCGGGCCGAGGGCGAGGTGATTATCGACGGCGAAGATGTCCTGAGGCCGTCTGTCGACCTCCTCACGCTCCGCAAGAAAGTGGGGATGATCTTCCAAAAGCCCACGCCGTTCCCGATGTCGGTATTCGAGAATGTGGCATACGGCCTGCGCATGCACTACAAGATGAACAAAAGCGAGATGGCCGACCGTGTAGTCGACGCTCTCAAGCGCGCCGCGCTTTGGGAGGAGGTGAAGGACAAACTGCAGAAGCCGGGAACCGCGCTCTCCGGCGGCCAGCAGCAACGTCTCTGCATCGCACGGGCGATCGCAGTCGAGCCGGCCGTACTGCTGATGGACGAGCCGTGCTCGGCGCTCGATCCGGTGGCCACGACCAAAATCGAGGACCTGATCGACGAGCTGCGCCACAACTACACAATCGTGCTGGTCACGCACAACATGCAGCAGGCTGCACGCGTTTCCCAGTTCACGGCGTTTTTCTTCGAGGGCAGGATCATTGAGTTCGGGACCACAAGTATGATATTCACCAACCCGAAAGAAAAGCAGACCGAAGACTACATAACCGGCCGTTTCGGCTGACAAAGGGAATCGCCATGGCAATACATCTGTTTCGTGACATGGAGAATTTGAAGAAGGAAATCCTCACGCTTGGATCGATGGTCGAGGATGCGACCAATAAGGCGATTATCGCCCTCGTCGACCGCCGCATCGGGCTAGCCGAGGATGTGATAAACGGCGACAGTACCATTGACCAGAAAGAGCTCGACGTCGAGGACATGTGTCTGAAGATCTTCGCTTTGCATCAACCGGTCGCCGCCGATTTGCGCTTCCTCGTAGCGGCGCTGAAGGTCAATAACGAGTTGGAGCGGATCGGCGATCTGGCCGTTAACATTGCCGAGAGGGCCACTTACATCACCGCCAGGGATCCCATTTCCGTCCCCGAAGAGTTCAGCAGGATGGCGGAAATCGCTCGTTCCATGGTCTGCGACAGCCTCAACGCGTTGGTCAACAAGGACGCCGAGTTGGCCCGTCATGTGATTGAGCGCGACAACGAGGTCGATGAAATCCACCGCATGATGTTCACGGCGATGCAGGAGTTGATGATCAAGGACCCCGCGCTTGCCAAGCGGGCCAGCAGCACACAGGCGACCGCCTACCACCTCGAGCGCATCGCCGACCACGCCACCAATATCGCCGAAGACGTGGTCTTCATGATCAAGGGCGAAGTGATCAGGCACGAATCGCTGCATGACCGGGAAGAGAATAGGAACTGATCCAAGCCTCTTTCGACCCAGTCGCCGTAATTCTCCGGATTTTCTCCCGATTATCGATTATTCTACCTGCGGTGCCGTGCCACTTGCCGGGCACCGACACCCGGAGCACGAGTTTAACGTGCGTCACATTGTTCGTTTCTAAAGGGGGTGATGAAGTGAAGATAACAAGCATCGAGATTTACAAGGCCGATGTGCCTCTCAAAGAACCTTTTCGCATTTCAATCATGGTCACGACCGATGCCAACAACATCTTCGTCAGGATCAACACCGATGAGGGCATCCACGGCATCGGCGAAGCAAGCCCGACATGGCGGCTTTGCGGCGAAACGCAGGCGATAGATATTGCCGCCGCGCGCGACCTGGCTTTGCTGATAGTGGGGAAAGACCCGCTGGAGATCGAGCAACGCCTCGGGGATATCGAGGGCTTTCTGCACCACAACACCACTATCCGCTCTGCTTTCGACATGGCTCTCTACGACATCCTCGGCAAGGCCGCCGGCCTGCCGCTGTATCGCCTTCTGGGCGGTGAGAAACGCGAGCTCGAGACCGACCTGACGATCGGTATCGGCGAGCCTCAGTACATGGCTGAGAAAGCCCGTGAGATACTTGGGATGGGTTTCCACGCGATCAAGGTGAAGCTGGGCACGACGACCGTCGAGGACGTGGCACGCATCGCCGCGATCAGGGAAGCGATCGGCGAAGACATCCCCATACGCGTCGACGCCAACCAGGGGTGGGACTTCAATACCGCTGCGGCCACGCTGCAAGCGCTGGAGCCGATGGGAGTGCAGTATTGCGAGCAACCTGTGGCCTGGTGGAACCATGCTGCGATGAAGGGAGTGCGGCAACGGACGACGATACCGATCATGGCCGATGAGTCGGTCTTCAGTCCGCAGGACGCTTTCATCCTGGCCCGCGAGGAATGCTGCGATTACTTCAACATCAAGCTCGCCAAGTCGGGCGGGATTTACAATGCGCTGGCGATCAACTCCGTGGCTGAGTCATGCGGAAAGCCTTGCATGGTGGGCTGCATGATGGAGTCGCGCCTGGCCCTGACGGCTACCGCGCATCTCGCCTCGGCCCGCTCGAACGTGAAGTTTTGCGACCTCGATACCGCTTTCTTCCTGGCTTCCGACCCGGTCACCGGCGGGATCGTTTACGACGGCGACAAGGTGACGTTGCCCGATGAGCCGGGTATCGGAGCGGACGTCGACGCGCAATTCCTGAAAGAGCTGGAAAAAATAGTAGTCGAATAATAACGGAGAAAGCCAGAGCTCATCCATCTCGACATTGAGAAACAAAAAGGCGGACCTCGTGAGGCCCGCCTTTTCGTTTGCGACTCCTGATTAACTACTGCTCGTCAACACGCGCCGCTTTCAACTCCTGCTCCCGGTCTCGCAAGATCAAATGTGTTACGACGCCGTTTTCGTCTCGGAGGAAATCCACCGGCAAGTTGCCGGCTTTTATAAAGAACTTGTCCGTGGCTTCAGGAAACAGCTCGACTGTCGACTCCCCGGTCATGGCGGCCCAGAGCCGATTGTCGCTCTTGCTTATCACGAACACAATTTCTGCCGGCGGCTCGGCCTTGTAGGTCCCGACGTAGGCATCGTAAAGTGCGGGCTCCATCTCGATTTCCACGTGCAGGATCGGCGGCTCGTCAGCGCCCTCGAATAGCACCGGAAGCATCTCAGCCAGTCCCGGCTCGGCCTTCGGCTCTCCCGTCCGGGCGCCGAGGATCATGTCGGCCATCTTGAAGACATCGAGGTAATCGACACGCTTGCCCCTGTCGGTGTCGGTGCGCTGCACCAGCACCATGCCGGCGCCGTCGATGACGGCGATCACCTGGCCGCCGACACCCTGCGCGGAGTAGAAGCCGCCTGCATTGGCGAGGTTGTTCCAGCCCAGCTTGCGGCAGTCCTCAGGCGAGCCGGTCCACCACATGTAGGCGTAACCGCCGATGCGGGCCTCGGAGTAGGAGATTGTGCTCTCCTTCACCCACGACGAGGGGATTATCTCTTTGCCCGCCCATTCACCCTGCTGGAGGAATAACTGGCCATAGCGCGCTGCGTCGCGAGCGGACAAGCGGAAGGGGTAGGCAGGGTAGATGGAATTCTCCGCCTCGAGATGGTAGTAGCAATGGCGGAGATCGAAGTCCTCCATGGCCAGCGGTTCGGCGATGCTTGTCTTGAATTCTTCGAAGATCTTCTTACCGGTCTCCCGCTCGAAGATGTAGGCCAGGGTGTTGAAATCCCAGTTATTGTAGTACCAAAAGGTGCCTGGCTCGTGGCTGTTACGTGCCGGGCGGGCGGCCTTCATTGCTTCGGTTTCATAAGCCGCCGGATGGTAAACACCCGATCTGGCCTTGAGCATGTCGGAGACTTTAGCCTGCTTCTCCAGCTCTGTCAGTGGCGGCTCGTCGTCGATTCCTAGCTCGGCCAATGTCTTGTTGATGTCGATCTTCCCCTCTTTAACGTAGATGCCGTACATACCGCTGAGGAAGCTCTTGCGGACGGAGTGGCACATGTAGGGGAAATCGATATGGCCCCAGGCGGCCAGCACCCTGCCGTCGTAAACCGCCACGACCGCCGCTGAGCCGATGCTGGTTGAGTACTGCCTGGCTTCCTCTATTTTTGTCGAGGAGAAACCGGCCTCTTCCGGCGCCGCATATTGCTTCCAGCCGTCCCGGCTGTCGGCATTTGCCAGTGCATAATTTAACTTCTTGATCGCAGACTTGCCGTTCTCGTTTCCGGGATTCAGTTCCACCGATTTGCGGTAGTTGGCGAGCGCCAGCAAGTATTCGCCGCTTTCCATGTATGCTTCGCCGAGGCTGTCATAGACGTTGGACGATTCCGGGAAAGCCTCGACGTTGAGCTTGAAGATGGTTATCGCATCCTCGGGTTTCTTCAGTTGCAAAAGGCCGTAGCCGAAGTAATTGATCAGTTCCTCGTTGACGCCCTTTTTCTCGTGTTCGGGATCCTGCCTGAATTGGCGGTAAAGCTCCAGAAAATCCTCTATCCCGCTGGTAACATATGAGCGTATCAGCTTGAAGGCGTAGCTGTCGTAACGCGGGTAGTCATTGAGGAAACTGGAAGAGAGGACCGGATTGTCATCGCCGAGAGCGGTTTTGACGATGCCTTCGACAATCGCCAGGCCGTTGAACGAATTGGCAAAATAGACAATGCCGTTCTTCTCCTTGACCGAAACCAGCGCGAATGCCTTGTAGTCGCCGTTGTCGCCCCAGTGCCAGACGCAGATGGCATCGCCGCGCTCCTGCAGGCCGATCCCCAGCCCCCATTTGACGCCCTCCGAATCCGTTTCGCTTTGCGGCGTCAGCAATGCCTTATAGGTTTCGGATTTCAGGCGCTCGCCGTTGATGAGGGCGACCAGGAATTTCGCATAATCGCCCGCGGTCGTCTTCAGGCTGGCGGCGGCGTTGGCGCGCGTGCCCTTGCGCATCTTCCTGGTGTCCTGTAAGAGGCCGTGACTGCTTGCTGTTCTCTGGTCGTAGTCGTCCATCCAGACATAGCTGCTGCTCGACATGCCGAGGGGCTCGAAGACCTGCTCCCGGACGAAATCGTCGCACTTCCGGCCGCTTACGTGTTCGATAACCTTCTGCAGCAAGACGAATCCCTCGCCCGAGTAACCGAATTTCTCGCCGGGATCGCGGATGAATTCCAGAGCGGCTCCCCTGCGCCAGTTGGGCAGGCCGGTCATATGGCTCATGACATGCCGGGCGGTAATCTTACGAAACCTCTCGTCCCCGATCGGGCCCTGAAAGAAGCTCTTTTCGATATATTCCTCTGGAACGTAGTCGAGGAGGGGCTTGTCGAGGTCGAAGCCGCCCTCGTCCACGAGCTGCAAGACGGCATAGGCGAAAACCGGCTTGCTGAGGGACGCAGCCTGGAAGACCGTGTCGTCGGAGACCGGCTCCATGGTCTCCGTGCTCTTGACGCCGAATCCGCACAGCCAAACGGTCTCACCTCCCCTGATAAGGGCTATCGACAGACCGGGTATGTTTGCCTGATCCATCAATTCGGGAATAGTCTTCTCTAGCTTCGCGCTTTGCGTCGCCTCGTCCACGCCGGTCTTTTCCTGACCAGTTGCCGCGGGAATCTGTAATCCCAAAAGTATAATTGCGAGGACGAACACAAGGGTGGTTCGGTAATCCAGTCTCATGGCACTCCTCCAACCAGTGAAACGTTCAGCCTTCAAGGTTTTGGGGATGTAGTTGGGTGTAATTGTATTTCACACCCCACAGTTTATAAGGACGCACTCCTGAATGAAAAGGTTTCTTATCGACGATTATTCCGCTTGTCGAAATCTGGTAGAATGACGGCGTACAGCGGAGATAGCGAATGGGTGGAAAAATCATAGGAATAATGGGGGGAATGGGGCCCGACGCGACTGTCGACCTCTACAACAAAATCATCGAGGAGACACGCCGGAGGGGCGCCGTTTGCGATCAGGATCACCTGGAAGTGGTGATTTCCAGCGTTCCGCAAACGCCGGATCGCACCGAGGCGATATTCGGCAAAGCTCCCAGCCCCGTACCTGAGCTGATACGATCGGCGCGCCGTCTCGAGGCCGCGGGCGCCGGAATCATAATCATCCCCTGCAATTCAGCCCATTATTACTATGCTGATGTCGCGGGAGCGGTGTCGGTGCCCGTGCTACACATGATCCGCCTGACGGCGGCTCACATTGCCGGCAATTATCCGGAGGCCGGGATTGCGGGCATCCTCGCCACCGACGGCACCATCAGGACACGGCTCTATCACGAGGCGTTGGAGAAGGAAGGCATTGAACCGCTCACACCCGATGTGCCAAGCCAGAAGGACGTGATGGAGGCGATCTTTGGGAAGGGCGGGATCAAGATGGGGTCGCCCTCACGGGAGGCGATCGCCAAGCTGCTGTCTACGGCGAACAAGCTCATAGAACAAGGAGCGGCGGTTATCATAGCCGGATGCACGGAGATACCTCTTGCCTTTAAACATACAGACCTGGCTGTCCCTTTCGTCGATTCGACGGCTGTCCTCGCCACGGCTGCTGTCACCGCTGCGATTGGAAATGAGGACTGAAGATGATCCAGCCGCAAGAGATAGAAGTGCGAATCCTGACGGAGATCGCCGAGTTTGAGGAGATCGGCCGGTTGCAGCTCGAAGCGCTGGGTATGGATGAGGACGATATCTTCCCGCCGAAGCTGATCACGATAGCCCATGAGAACGGCGGCGCGGTGGTCGGGGCCTTCGATCCCGGCGGCAACCTTGTAGGCTTCGCTTTCAATTTTCCAGGCAGCAGACACGGTAAGTTAATCGAGTGGTCCTACCTCAGCCGGATTGTTCCAGGATTGCAGGATCAAGGCCTGAGAAAGCGGCTCAAGCTGGCACAACGGCAGGCCGTTCTTGAGAAGGGTATCGACACTATCTGCTGGGCATTCGATCCTCTCGACGCTTCGCGGGCACGCCTGAGCTTCCATGTTCTCGGAGCTGTTTGCCGGGAATACGCCGTTGATTTTCCCGATCCCCTCAACGATTTCCGCCGCACATCGATCAGCGACGACAACCTGATCGTGGAATGGCACCTCAACGCTGAACGGGTGCTGCAGCGGACCGGCGCCAGCCCGTTGGAGCCCGCGGTTGCGCCCGACGCCTATCTGATTGAACCATCGGAACTGCGGGAGGAGTCCCCTCCCTCCAGCGTGCGTGAAATCGCGAAGGATATGCGCGAGGTCGCGGTGCCTGTGCCGGCCGATTGCGCTGCGCTCGAAGGTAGCGATCCTAAGGCCGCGGAGGATTGGCAGAACCTGGTGAGAACGGTCCTGATGAAATTCTTGCTCCGCGAATCTTTCCAAATAGAGGATGTTTTAATCGTAGCGGATTTTCCCCGCTGGTTCTGGTATATTCTGCGCAACCAGAAAAACTGATTATACGGGTAGAGCAAATGGCGAGGGAAAACCGAGCCGACGGCCTGATCTCGGTAGTCGCACCGATCTTCAATGAAGCGGAAATCATCGAGAAGTTCTTTATCGAGGTCAGGGCCAATCTGTTGACATCGGGCTTCCATGGCAAGTTCGAGATAGTCCTGGTCGACGACGGCAGCACCGATTCCAGCGGGGAAAAGATAGACCTCCTCGCAGAAGAGTATCCCGAAGAGGTTGTCGCCATCCACCTGGCCCGCAACTTCGGACATCAGGCTGCGGTCTCAGCCGGCCTGGAATACTGCCGCGGTGATGCGGTGATCCTGATGGATTCGGACCTGCAGGACGATCCGGCCGCGTTCAAGCCGTTTGTAGAGCAGTGGCTCGAGGGCTACGATGTGGTTTACGCGCGCCGGACCAAGCGGCGTGAATCCTTCCTGGTGCGGCCCTTCATCTGGTTGTTCTACAAGCTGTTCGGTTGGATGGCCAATATCAAGATTCCTCGCAACAGCGGCAACTTCTCGCTGATGGACCGCCGTGTAATCGATCGCCTCAACGAGATCGGCGAGCGCAACCGTTACCTGCCGGGGCTTCGCACCTGGGTCGGTTTCAAGCAGACGGGGGTGCCCGTTGCGCGCCGCAAGCGCTACGACCGGCGCAACAGGGTCGGCTTCCGCGGCCTCTGGACCCTGGCGATGAACGCCATCTTCTCCTTCTCCTACGTACCGATATTTTTCTTCCGAGCTATCGGCGTTATTGCCATTCTGATTTCCCTGATTACCATCATCGCCTTGCTCGTGTTGAGCGCTTCAAATGCGCAAGCAGTATCGCCCTTGGCGACAACACTGATCACCATAGCCTTCTTCGGCGGCATCAATTTGATAGGCGTAAGCATCGTGGGCGAGTACGTGGCTCGCATTTACGACGAGGTCAAGGGCAGGCCGAAGTACGTAATCGATCGGATTTTCAGTGCACGGAAGAGTGTCCCGGGTGGCGATGAATGAGCACAAATCTCCGGGCGGCCGGCGGGTGAGAGAACTTCTGTTCGACCACCCCTGGAAAAGAGCCGTCTGGGCCGCAGCGCTTCTGCTGCTGCTCGCGATAATTTATACCTTCCCGCTGGTGACGCGCATCGGCACCGAAGTGCCCGGCACGGGCATGGACGTCAGCCAGTACTATTGGTGCCACTGGTGGTTTCACAAGGCTGTTTCCCTGGGACAGAATCCATGGCACACCGACTATCTCTGGTACCCGAACGGCACCTCGCTGGTATTCAGCACCAACCGCTTCGGCAGCGCTGCATTCGGTTGGCTGCTCACGCCTTTGGCGGGCATAGTCGCCTCGTACAACCTGGTGATATTGTTGTCCTTTGTCTTGAGCGGTCTCGGGTTCTACCTCTTTGTCCGGGAGTTGACAGGCAGCGATGCGGGGGGGTTGGCAGCCGCCGTGGTGTTTGCCTTCAGCCCATTTAAATACAACAAGCTGATCTACCAGCATTTCCTGTTGTCGACATACACCTTTGGATTCGTTCTATGGATGTTGGTGCGGATTCTGAAAGGTAAATCGAAGGCAAGACGAGAGGGTGTGATTCTCGGGCTGCTGCTGGGCGCAACGCTCTACGAATCGATATTCTGCCTCGACCTGCTGGCGCTCGCAGTCGTCTTCCTGCTTCTGTGGCATGCCGTGTTGCACTGGCAAACCTTTTGGCGGCGGCAGGTGCTGGCTCCGCTGCTCGTTGCCGGCCTGACTGCGGCAATTACGGCGGTGCCGATGGCCACAATGATAACTCTCGACATGCACGAATACGGCGGCTTGCCACAGGCTACCGGCGCGAAGACATTCTCGAACGACCTGCTGGTGCTGTTCATCCCCAGCCCGATGGCCTATTCGCTCCCGGGAACGAGTCATGAAGAGATATTCGCCCGGGAGAATTTCGTCTATCGCACGCGAGAAGAGAATTTCGGGACAATCGGTTGGATAATCCTTGTGCTTGGAATCTCGGGCTGGTGGGCAGGCCGCAATAAGAGCTGTCCGGTCAACTCCTTCGCCTTCGGGGCACTATTGTTCGCTGTGCTCTCGTTAGGACCGGTTTTGCACGTCGCCGGCAAAGAAGTCTTCGATATCGGGCCTTTGCTCAACGTCAGGATCCCATTGCCCTACGCACTGCTTCAGTCTCTGCCTCCGGTGGGGATGGTGCGCGCGCCCAGCCGATTTATCCTGCTGACATTTTTCTTCCTTGCACCACTCGCCGGTTTATCGGTCGCAGCTCTGATGAAAAAGGCCGGCCGCCTGCAAATTCCGGCGGCTGTTGCGATCGTTGCGCTCCTGGTTTTCGCCTATTTCCCCCGGGGTATAATCACAACCGACCCGAATGACGTGCCCGGACCGGTGAAGGCCTTGGCCGTGGTGGAGGGCGATTTCGCCGTCGTTCCCATAAACCTCAAAATCCCCGAGCACATGAAGTACGCTCCCGTCCACAGCAAACCCCAGACAGCGGGTTACGTGTCGAGGGGCACTTTCTTCTCCCGCCCGCTTCAGTACTTTTCGGTGCGGATGCTTACCGGACTTGCGCATTTCGCCGAGCAGCATCCCGAATCCCCGCGCTTGGAGTCCATGAGTAAAAATGTCTCGACACTAATGAGAGCGTGGAATATAGGCGCGATTCTGTACAACGGCGAAGACGGCAGGCCTGAATTACTCTCTCGACTATTGGGGGGACGCGTAGCCTCGAGCGAGAACGATCTCTCGCTTATCCTTTTGCCAACCGACGGAGCGCCGGACTCCGGAGGCTTGAGTATCACCCCCGAGAATTGGGCGCGGATGCCCCAGGCGGGACTCGACAGCGGGGCCTACGCCGACACGTTGATTACCTGGTCCAAAGGGTTTCGATTCTGTGTCCCAGACTTACTGATGCCTGAAGGGGAGATTACGATTGCCGCCTCGTCGGCTATCCACTCTATTCCCCGCAGGGAATTGCGCCTTAGAATTTACTTTAACAGGATCAGGATCGGCACCTTGGAACCGGGTGAGGCGACGACGCGCAAAACATTTCGGTTGCCACCCGAATTCAGGCGCCTGCCCGTCAATCTGGTCACCGTCAGACCCGAACTCCCGCCGCCCGCCCAACCTGAAACCGCTTTCCCCTTCACACTGGAGGCGGTCAGCGGCAATCCCGGGGCGGCGAGCAGGTCGGCAATCTTTCTCGACGGCAAAGAAATTCTCCCCTACGCATTCAGGGGAGGGACGCTGAGCGTCGCCGTCTTCAGCACCGGGCCGACCCGCCTGACAAAGCTGGAGATCTTGTCGTTGCAAGATGAAAACGTGGCCGGCCACCTTGGAAGTCTGCTCGACCGGTTGCAGCTGGGCGAGTGGGCGGTAATTGCGTCTGCCGGCAGGATAGCGCCGGTGCAGGCTGAGAAGATTGCGGCGGTTCTGGCCGAAAAGAATACCCCTGCGGACGCCCGGCAGCTGCGTGGCAGCAGTTTTGTGGCGCTCCTCGGCGGCGGCACGGGGCAGGTGTTCGTGCGCAAGCAAGGTCTTCTGAGTCTGCTCGTAAACAGGCTTGGCCCCCCGGCGTCACCCGTGGCAAACATCGAATCGCTTTCTTTCCACTAGACCAAAGCCTCAACAGATATTTCACAAATATACTCTTGATAGATCAACTGGATGTGATACAGTAGTGTGGTCAAATTAATTGGTTCTTTTATTCAAGGGATAAGAGGATATGGAAATCCAGCAAGACCTATCGAAATTCATTTATCTCGATAACGCAGCCACGACATACCCCAAACCTAAGGAAGTTTTGCAGCAAGCCCTGGACTTCTTCGCTTCCTACGGCGTCAATCCCGGGCGGTCCGGCTTCGACCTCTGCGTCTACGCGGGCGAAATGGTGCACAAAACGAGAAAAGAGCTGGCTGAGTTCTTCGGCGGCTCGAATCCCGATTACCTTACTTTCGCCTACAACGCCTCCGACGCGCTCAACATCATCATTCAGGGGATCCTCAGAGACGGTGACCATGCGATCTCGACGACTGTGGAGCACAACTCGGTGATCAGACCGTTGAACCACCTCCGCGAGGAGAAAGGCGTCGAGGTCGATTACGTCCCCGTCGGCGAAGACTTCCAAGTCGACCCGCAGGAAATCGCCTCGCGCTTCCGCGACAACACACGGCTGGTGATCGTCAACCATGGCTCCAACGTAATCGGCGCCATCCAGCCGGTCGCCAAGATCGGTGCGCTGTGCCGCGAGCGGGGTGTCTATTTCGCGATCGACACCGCGCAGACGGCAGGGGTGATCCCGATTGACGTCGAGGCGATGAATGTTGACGCACTGGCTTTCACGGGCCACAAGTCGCTTCTGGGTCCCACGGGCATCGGCGGCGTCTGGGTGCGTGAGGGGATCGACATTCGGGCAACGCGCGCCGGCGGCACCGGCGTACGCTCAGCCTACCCGATGCACCTCGACGAGTTCCCCTACCGCCTCGAAGTCGGCACCTGCAACCTGTTCGGCATCGCCGCTCTGCATTACGCCCAGGAATACATCGCCGAGCGCGGGCTGGACAACATCCATAAACATGAGATGGAACTGTTCAGGCGCCTCTATGAAGGGATCTCCGAGATCGAAGGAGTTACCATCTACGGGCCGGCGACAGCGGAAGGACGACTGCCGGTCCTGAGCTTCAATGTTGTCAACCGCGAGGCCACCGACGTCGGCACGCTTCTTGACGTCGAGTACGACATCGCCACCCGCACCGGCCTGCACTGCGCGCCCCTGATCCACGAGCAGTTGGGTACCGGCAAGCACGGCTCGGTGCGCATGAGCATCGGCCCAATGAACGAGATGAAGGATGTCGAGGCCGGGATAGCGGCGATCGCAGAGATTGCCAGGGACGCCCTTGACTAGTCGGACCAATCCTATCCAGAGTTATGTGGAACCGGCGGATTTCGTTAATCCGCCGGTTCTGTTATAAATGGACAAAACACTTTGCACGCGTCCACTATTTTGGAAATCCGTTCGCATCCAGAGTGGTAGAATATGGAAAGAATAGGAGTGAGCCCTATGTCTCGAAAAGTGCTGGATTATCTGGAAGATGACTCTCTACTGAAGCACACCTGCAAGGCGATTCCAAAAAAGAGGCTCCATTTGCCGGGTCCGGATTTCGTCGAGCGGATCTTCAGTAGCTCGGATCGCTCTAACCGCGTCCTCGGCAACCTGCAACGGCTGTATGATCACGGCCGCCTCGCGGGCTCGGGCTACCTCTCGATCCTTCCCGTAGACCAGGGTATCGAGCACACCGCCGGGGCTTCGTTCGCTCCCAATCCCGATTACTTCGATCCGGAAAACATCGTCAAGCTGGCGGTCGAGGGCGGCTGCAACGGCGTGGCTTCCACACTCGGCGTGCTGGGTCTGGTCTCGCGCAAGCACGCGCATCGGATTCCGTTCATCGTCAAGATCAATCACAACGAGTTGCTGACATACCCGGCGCGCTACGATCAACGCCTCTTCGCATCGGTGCAGCAGGCGTGGGACATGGGCGCGGCCGGCATCGGGGCCACCATTTATTTCGGCTCCGTTGAATCCGCGCGCCAGATCGAGGAGATCTCGGAAGCATTCCGGCAGGCGCACGAGCTGGGTTTGTTCACCGTGCTGTGGTGCTATCTGCGCAATCCATCGTTCAAGCAGGAAGGCGTCGATTACCACACCGCCGCCGATCTCACCAGCCAGGCCAACCATCTCGGGGTGACGATCGAGGCCGACATAATCAAGCAGAAAATGGCGACGACCAACAGAGGTTTCACCACAATCAATTTCGCCAAGACCAGCCCGCTTGTTTACGACAAGCTCACCACCGACCACCCGATCGACCTCTGTCGTTACCAGGTGGCGGGCTGTTACATGGGGCGCATCGGCATGATCAACTCGGGCGGCGCGTCGGGCGAAAACGATCTGCAGCAAGCCGTGGCGACGGCAGTGATCAACAAGCGCGCCGGCGGCCAGGGCCTGATCTCCGGCAGGAAGGCGTTCCAGAGGCCGATGAAGGACGGCATAGAGCTTTTACACGCCATCCAGGATGTTTATCTCTCAGAGGAAGTGACGATCGCCTGAGCGGGCTCACAACGCGGCGTTCAACTACTGTTCCCCGGCAGGATGAGCGCGTCTGCGACTACCTCACCGACGGTCTTGATCTCGATGCCCAGCTTATAATGCTTGTTCAGCTCGAGTATCTGATCGATGCAGTTGTGGCATGGTGTGGCCAGCACTTTTGCGCCTGTGGCTTTGATCTGGTCGGCCTTCATCTTGCCCGACTGAATCCGTTTCTCGGAGTGTTCCGACGCAGCCAGCAGGCCGCCGCCCCCGCCGCAGCAATAATTGTTTTCGCGGTTGGGATACATCTCGACGAAATCGGTGACCGAGTGCTTCAGCAGGTATCGCTGTTCCTCGATCACACCGCCGTGGCGCACCAGGTTGCAGGGATCGTGCAGGGTGATCCTTTCGGTGTTCTTTGAGGGGTCCAGCTTGATCCTGCCGTCGCGCAGATATTCAGCCATCACTTCGACCAGGCTGCGGACCGGTATCGGCAATTCGTGCCCGAGCCATTCCGCCAGTTCCCAGCGGTTGGAGCGATAGCCGTGGCCGCATTCGGCGATCACCAGTTCCTCAACTCCAAGTTCCTCAGCGCGTTTCAGCAAGGCGCCGGAGATTTCTCCCGCAGCCTTGTCGTCGCCTGAGAAGTAGCCGTAGTTGGTGATGTCGAAGTCGAAGCTGCTGACGGTGTAGCTCTCGCCGGCGACATGAAAAATCATCGCCGCTGCGGAGATGGACAGCGGGAAGAACTTTACCTCTCGGGGATTGAGGGCATAGAGGATACGCTTACCAGGCGCGTCGATGGGGATCGACGCGGAGTCATCGTCGAGCGTCATCCGCAGATCTTCTTCGAGCCATTCGATTGTCTCGACCACGTCCTTTTTGCTGATCGACATGCTGTTGCCGTGTTCGATCGCCGCGTTGATGTTTCCTTGTATGCCTTTCGGGACGAGCCCCGCGGAAACCAGCATCTGCCGCGCGAAGCGGATTACAGCTGAGGGATCGAGCCCGACGCTGCAATTGAGCGCGCACCGGCCGCAGCCGCTGCATCTGCCGAAGACGGCATCTTCCAGCGCTATCAGAGTCTCGCTCGTGAGCGGCTTGGCCTCGGCCAAATGAGGGAACAAGCGTCCGAGCCACGTGTGGTAACGGCGGTAGAGCTTCGCCAGCCGCTCCACCTTGTGAGCCGGGATCGATTCAACCTCGTTGTCGGCGAGGTAGACATGACAGACGTCGGCGCAGAGTCCGCAGCGAACACAGGAGCTCAGAAACGCCCTGATTTTGTCATCCAGGTCTTTTATCAGTTTCTCGAGGGCCGCGGTTACCTTTTCGTCGGAAAGCCCGCTTGCCAACACACTATCAGCCATGAGTTGCTCCGAGCGGCCTTGCATGGGGTTTCACCCCGCGGCGGCCGAAGTGGCGACCGACATAGCGCCTGCTGGTGAAAAGGAAGACCATGTGTTTCAGCTTGCTGAACGGGGCGTAGATCGCGAGCAGACCGCCGATGATTTGAAACGCCGCGGCAGCAGGAGGATGGAGCAGATAAACGATACCGGCGGCAAGTGCTATGTCCACTATCAAGTTAGAAAAGAAGTCGTCAGGGATGCTGATCGCGCGCATCTTGGCCAGCAGTATCCGTTTGAAAAGCAGCCCGGCACCACAGAGCAGCCCGGCGCCTATCAAGCTTGCCAGGATAATGTCGGCCGGATATTCGAACTCGAGCGCGAACAAGGTGAGCACCAGGAGAACTATCATCGTGAAAATCGCAAAGTGGTAAACGATGCCGGCGAGGTAACTGGGAAGGTGCCGTCGCGCGCTCTCCTTTGCCCACGGCGCGAACGCGTATGTGAAAGCGTATAGAACGCCGGCCGCAGCGCTGCCGCGCGGTGTCGCATGTTCGATCGACTTGCCGCCTCGCAGCGAGCTGATGCGCAGAACAATAAAGGAGAGTGCTGAGAAGATCATCGAAACCATCAGGAATATTCCGCTGGCTGTCATGGCCAATCTTCTCCGAACTAGACGCAGCCGTCCGGCTTTGGCAGGCCTGCAACCTTACAGGCGCCCTTGGCCGGACCGGAGGGGAACAGCTTGTAGACTTCGCGTAAGTTGACGCCGGATTCCTGACAGAGCTTGCGGACCATTGGGGCCGTGTCGTGTTCGAGCCAGTACGACCTGATGAACCTGACCACCGCCCAATGCTTGTCGGTCATCTCTTCTATTCCTTCGGTGGATGCAAACAACCCTGCGACTTCCTCGTTCCACTCCTCGGGTTTCTGCATGAAACCTTCTTCGTCAACTTCGAATCTCTTATCCTTAAGGATGATCTCAGCCATTTCGAATCCTCTTTCTTATTATTCGGACGCTCTAGCGAGCGCCCGGAGTATACCCGTTGCCGTCACACATATCAATGATATATCAGCTGGATACCAGAACCAACTAAAAATTTCGCTCCCCAGGCGTTTTTTTTATGGGCGCCGCCAGCCGGCAGGGATTGCGACCCTCAAGCGGTGGTGGAGATTTGCTTCAGTTTCCCGTATGATATTGAGCAACCTAAAACCGGGTTGAGCAAAGCTGGATGCAATCCCATGCCGAGGGACAATAGCGATAAGCCGAAGCAGGTTTCCGCGCGTGAAAGCGAAGCGGCAAATCACAGCGAGCGTGTGAACGAGCTTCGCCGCGTAGTTCGTACGTATTCCCATCTTTTTCTGCGCCCTGCCGATGCTCTGCTGATCTGGGACACCGACGGCGTAGTGCGCAACGCCAACGAGGCGGCTTGCATCCTGACCGGCCTCGGCAAGGATGAGCTTTTAGGCAAGCGATGCTTCGACCTCTTCCCACGAATACTCCGTCCCGTGCTGACTGACATACTTGCCCGCGCTCCCGGCGAGAAGGATGGGGCGATTCTCATCGAGGCCGAAACGGCGCTGCTGGACACGAGAACCGGGAGCAAAGGCATACCAGTATTGCTGCGCGCGAGCTCCGTCCATATCGACGGAATAGTATCGATATTCGGCATCACTCACGATCTACGCGATCTGAAGGATTTGGAGGCGAGACTGGCGTCGTCGAGAGCGCGTTACCAGGAGATTGTCGAGAATGTCAACGATGTCATCATAATCCTCGATTCGAAAGGCATTCTCCAGTTCATCAACTCCACCGGCGAGCGCGCCCTGGGGCGCAAGCGCGAAGAGCTTGACGGCCTCGACCTTCGGTTAATACTGCACCAGGAGGACACGGCGACACTCGAAACTATCTTGGAAAGGGGCTCGCTGGGCGGCCCGGCAAAGCAGCCGACAATCCGCATCTCCACCTCCTCAGGTGAGGAGCGGGAGTACGCCGTCTCGGCGACACCGATGCCTGACGAGTCGGGCACGAGCAGCGGTATTCTCGGCATTCTCAGGGATGTCACCGGGCGCCGCGAGATCGAGGAGCGGTTGCAGTACGCTGAAAGGATGCGCTCCGTCGGCGATATTCTCAGCAAGGTGACTCACGAGGTGAAAAATCCCCTGGCGGCAATCCACGCCTCCGCCGAATTCCTGCGCCGCCATTGGGACTCCGACGATTCCAAGAAGCAGGAAGTCGTTCATCTGATTGCCGAAGAGGCCACCCGGCTGAACAAGATTATCATGCAATTCCTGCGGATACAGCGGATCCCGCGACCCAACATGATCGAGCAGGAAATCGAGCCGGTCATTGCCAATGTCGTCAAATCCGTGAAGGTTTTGCTCAGCGAAAAAACTGGCATCAAGATTTCTACAGCCATCGCCGCCGCGACCTTCGCCCTGGATGCGGATCTCATCAAACAGATTATTTGGAATCTGGTGAACAATTCCGTGGATGCGATAGCTGGCGAAGAGGGAGATGGGCGCGGTTCGATTGAAGTGACCGGATCGATACTGGATAAGAAGCGGATGTACAAGATGGTTGTTCGCGACAACGGCTGCGGAATGGATCCTGAGATGGCTGCCAGGGCGTTCGATCCGTTTTTCACAACCAAGTCCACCGGGACCGGCCTGGGCCTGCCGCTGGTTAAGATGCACGTCGAAGCGATGGGGGGGGAGGTGTTCCTCAATAGCAGAGCGGGCGATGGGACCAGCCTCACGGTATTATTGCCGATGAATGCAGAGGGTGTCTGATGAGCGTGTCGATTACTATCCTTGTCGTCGACGACGACCGCGGAGTGGCCAAGTCGCTTTTCCTGCACTTGAACCATGCCGGCTACGATGTCCTGATCGCGCACTCCTACGAGCAGGCATGCAAACGGATCGACGAGAATCCGATAGACCTGGTGATCTCCGACCTCAAGATCGGCACTCGCAGCGGCATCGAGGTTATCTCCTACGCCAGGCAGGAACAAAAGGAAAGCGACGTCATCATCATCACCGCCTATGGCGACATGGAAACCGCGATCGAAGCGATGAAACTCGGCGCACGCGACTACCTGATAAAGCCGCTGAATATCGACGAACTGCTGATGAAGGTGGGAACGATAGCCGAGCGGAAGAGCCTCTCACGCTCGGTGGAGCTGCTGCGCCGGCAGATGGATGACCCCTCGGCCGGGATCTTTTTCGGCGAGGGCAAGCAGATGAAGGAGGTCCACAAACTGGTTCAGCAGGTGGCGAACACCGATGCGACGGTCTTGCTGGAGGGCGAAAGCGGTACGGGCAAGAACGTCTATGGTCGCTATATCCATTCGCTGTCGGAGCGGCGCGACGGACCGTTCGTGATCGTCAACACCGCTGCCCTGCCCGAAAACATCATCGAGAGTGAGCTCTTCGGCCATAGGAAAGGGGCTTTCACCGGGGCGATAGACAACAGACGCGGCCTCTTCGAGCAGGCGGCCGGCGGCACAATCCTACTCGACGAAATCAGCGAGATGCCGCTCATCAGCCAGCCGAAGCTGCTGCATGTACTCGAACAAGGGCAGGTCCGGCGCGTCGGCGACGACAGGGAGATCGCACTCGATTGCCGCGTGCTGATCGCTACCAATCGCAATCTCCAGCAGCAGATTGCCAACGGCGAGTTCCGACAGGATCTTTATTACAGAATCGCCGTGCTCAGCATCTATCTGCCTCCGCTGAGAGAGCGGGCGAAGGATATAGAGCCGCTCTCCAGGCACTTCCTCGCCAAGCACGGGGTGGCGATGCGCAGGCAGGTCGAGGCGATAGATCCTGAAGCGATCGAGATCCTCCAATCATACTCCTATCCCGGGAATATCAGAGAGTTGGATAATATCATTCAGCGGGCGATCATCCTCTGCGAGGGCGACACGATTCTCCCTCAGTATTTACCGATCCACCTGACCGAAGATCAACCCGCGATTTCCAAAACGGCTGCACAGCCTGCGAATGGGAGGCTCGGTTCGATCGAGGACATGGAAGTCGAACACATCCGCCAGGTCCTGCGCCGCTCCAATGGGAACATACAGCAGGCCGCCAAAACTCTCGGTATCGCCCGCAGCTCGCTGTGGCGCAAGATGAAGAAGTACGGCATCAAGGCATAAACCCCGCTCGCCGTTACATCGTCTCCTCGTTGTCCTGAATTTGTTTTCCTGAGTATCGGTGTGCTCAGAGCAGCACGTCGGTGACGCGGAGGACTTCGGAGATGGTTGTGACGCCCTGCAGCACCAACTCCAGGCCGGCCTTGCGCAGCGTTTCCATGCCGCCGGCGACCGCGGCGTCGCGGATCTTCGAGTCGGTGGCGTTC
>DATKUA010000193.1:0-4057 GCA_035530855.1 Acidobacteriota bacterium
ATGACAACGATTTCGACGCGGTGCTCGGCTTCGACGTGCTGCACCATGTCCCCGATACCGACCTGGCGATGAGGGAAATCGCACGGGTACTCAAGCCTGGAGGGCGCTTCATCTCGATCGAACCGAACGCGCTCAATCCAATGGTTTTCCTCGCCCACCTGATCCCGAAGGAGGAGCGAGGCGCCCTGCGGCGCAACTATCCCTGGAAAATGTGGCGCTTGATAAAGCGGCACCTCGGCAGACCGAGAAGCCGCTACGTCTGGCATGTGACAAGTTCCGGAAACAAGCTGTTGGTCGCCGCTCTGCGCTTTTGCGAACTGACTATGGGCTTTTGGCCGTTGCGCTACCTCGGCGTCCGCATGGTCTGGACGGCGGTAAAGGAATGAGGCGGGCACGGTGCGGGTAACGCTCATCTGTCCCCCCCTGATTCATCAGCAGGGCGATCCTTTCGGCGGCATCCCGGCGATGCCCACGGGCCTGGCTTACCTGGCGGCCTGGCTGAGGAAGGCGGGCCACGAGGTGACGCTCATCGATGCCTTCGGCGAGGCACCGCGGCGGGCGATCCCGTTCAAGGAGAAATATGTCGCGCAAGGCTTGCCGTTCGACGAGATCGTCGAGCGCATCCCCAAAGACGCTGAGCTGGTCGGCATCGGCTGCCACAGCGGGGCGCAACACAGCGCGACGCTGGTTTTAATCGAGAAGATCAAGCAACAGCTCGCTGTGCCGGTAGTGATCGGCGGCCATCACCCCACTGTCGTCAGCAAGCCTTTCCTCGATGCGGGCGCGGATTTTGTCGTCAAGGGCGAGGGGGAAATCGCCGCCAAGCGATTGTGTGAGGCGCTCAAAGGGAGAACACCGCTCGCGAATGTACCGGGGCTGATTCTTCCCGGCGGGCGGGAGACGGAATCAGAGGAGATCGAGAGCCTCGACGAGATCCCCTTCCCGGCCGTCGACCTGCTGCCGTTGGAAAATTACTGGAACCTGGGGCTGAGCCATGGGCCGGTGCGCGGCAGGCACATCTTCATGATCTCCTCACGCGGCTGCCCCTACTCATGCCGCTTCTGCACCACACCCGGCATCTGCGGCCGCCGTTGGCGAGCCCGTAGCGCCGCCAACGTGGTTGACGAGATGGAGGAGTGGCTGCGGCGTTACGCCGTGCGTGATTTCCACTTCCAGGACGAAAACTTCGCTGTCAATCAAAAGCGGGTGATAGAGATCTGCGACGAGATCGGGAGACGCGGCCTGGACATCTCGATCAGCCTCCCGAGCGGGATCAAGGCGGAGACGATCGATGAGGAAACGGTGAGGGCGCTCAAGCGCGCCGGCTGCCGCTACATCTGCCTCGCGCCCGAGAGCGGCAGCGAGCGGGTGCTGAAACTGATGGACAAGCCGCTCGACTTCGGCCATACCGAGAAACTGGTGAGGCTCTGCCGCAAGCTCAAGATCCGCACCGGGCTCTTCTTCATCCTCGGCTATCCGGGCGAGACGGGAGAGGACAGGCGGCTGACTTCGCGGCTCGTCGGCAGGCTGACGCGGCTGGGCGCCGATGAGTTCAGCATCTTCATCTTCACTCCTCTGCCGGGCGCGGAAGCCTGGAACGACGCCGCCGATCTGCACGGCCATTGGAAAGACTACGAAGAGCTCTGCTGGAGCCCGCGCTGGCGCCCCGATTACAAAGCGCTCAGCCGCCGTCGCGCGCGCCTCTACTTGCGCTACGCTCTTACCAAGGCTATCTTTCATCCGCTGAGCGTCTTGCGAAATCTGGTTAACATCATTACCGGCCGCTTCGAGACAAAAGGCGAAATGACCGTACGGCGGATGTTCAAGACCTCGGGAGGGAAAAAGTGAGCGGTAAGGGCAACGCGGTAGTCGTGGGTGCGGGGATATCGGGGCTGACGGCGGCGCGGCAGCTGTCGCGCGAGGGCTGGGACGTCACGGTGGTCGAGCTGGAGAAGACCGTCGGCGGCCTGGCGCGCTCGTTCCACTACAACGGCCACACCTTCGACATCGGCCCGCACCGCTTCCACACCGACGATCCCACGGTGCTGGAGTTCATCGACGAGACGCTCGGCGATGACAAGATAATCATCGACCGCAGTAGCGGTGTGTGGTTCTTCAACCGTTATCACGACTGGCCGTTGGCGCGAAAAAGCCTCTTCAGGATGCCGTTCGGGGTGATGGTTGGGGCTTTCTTCGACCTCTTCCTCCGCGGCCGGGCTAAGGACGAGAGCTTCGAGCAGTACATCCTCAGCCTCTACGGCAAGACACTCTACCGCCTCTTCTTCAAGCCCTACACCGAGAAGTTCCTGCGCTACCCCTGCGATCAACTCCACAGCGACTGGGCCAGCGCGGGCATCAACCGCGCGGTGATCGACAAGCGATACCAGGCGACCAGTCTTTTCAAGGTGATCAAATCGACCCTTTTCCCCAGGCCGGTAAAGACTAAGTTCATTTATCCGGCCAGCGGAGGTGTGGATGTCTTCTGCAAGCGGCTCGCAGGAAAAATCGAGAACGACGGCGGCAGCGTCCACACGGGCGCACGCGTGAGCGGGCTTGCCACCGCAGGGCACAAGATCACCGGGCTGACCATCAGCCTCGAAGACGGCGGCGTCCTCAACATGCGCCCCGATCTGGTGGTCTGGACCGCACCGCCAAGCGCCGTGGCGAAACTGCTCGAGTTGCCCGACTGGGGACTGGAATTCCTCAGCTTGATCGCCTTCAACTACGAGATCGAAGGGCCGCCGCAAGTGCCCTACCAGTGGACCTATTATGGCGCCGAGGAGTTGATCTTCAACCGCGCTTCACTGCCCGCCAACTTCGCGGCGCACACTGCGCCGCCGGGCTACAGCGGTATCTGTATCGAGCTGGCCTGCATGGAGGGCGACGGCCTCTGGAACGAGCCGGAGCACCTGCGCTCGCTGGTGGAGCGCGACATGGTGCGCACCCGCCTGGTGCGGCGCTACAACGAGATCGTCGACCTGCACGTCGAGCGCATTCGCAACACCTACCCGATCTACACGATCGAATACCGCGAAAAACTGCACGCGGCCACAACCGCCCTAAACCGCTATGAGAATCTCCTGATGCTCGGCCGCACCGGCACCTTCTGGTACAACAACATGGACCACTCAATCCGCCAGGCGCTTAACCTCGCGGCGACAGTCAATGGCGACGGCAACCTCGCCTCCTGGCGCGAGCAGATAATGAACAACCGCGATCTCTGATTCGGCCCGGCAGGAATCTCACCACAAACACCGTAAGTTTCCCTGTTCTGCTATCATGGCGGCATACCAAAGCCAGGGAGGGGCCGCATGTCAGTAGACTATAACTTCTTCGTTATCGGTTTGATCTCCGTGCTGGTCTGCCTCGTGGTTGCCGATCATGCGGTTGTCGAATTCAAGGGGCAGATCAATAACAGCGGTGAGCTGACTTTCTTCCTCGGTACAGCGACGGTGGATCATGTTGGAGGCAACTCGATTGAGATCAATTACCGGCATCGCGATAACCAGGAAAGCTGGCAATTCAAAGTCGACAAGAGCGGCGCAGGAGAAATCACATATGCCGGCACGACATCACCCGTAGAGGTGACCGCTGATTCTTTCAAGCGCATGGAGGTCACCGATTTGGCCGGCGCGCTGAACAAGGCGCTCGGGCTGCCTGAGCCCGGCCTCGAGATGCAGGAGGACACACTGGTAAACTCCGGTGGCAGGCCGGCGATGTATCGCTTTTCCCTCCAGGGCGAGCGCCTGCTGACGTTGCTGCGCTACACCGACCCGCGCGGCTACGGCGCCCCGCGCGACGCAACGTTGAATCTTGAGGGCGGTGTGAAAGTCAGCATCAAATTCGGGCGGGTGGATACCAGCGAATAGTAAACGTTTCCTCGTCGAGTCGGGTCTAATCCTACAGGGCCGATCGTGCATTAAGCGCATGGCGAAGGCCTTTCTTTGGTTGAGGAGAAAGGAAATGCGTGTAATTCATTCGTGAAATGGCCTGGGCCGGCACCGGGGAGAAAACCCTGAAGGTATTCCGGCTGGCGAGCGCGAAGCGGCCCTGGAAT
>DATKUA010000194.1:0-19045 GCA_035530855.1 Acidobacteriota bacterium
CTAATCATCTCCACTCGCTCGGGGATGCTTTCGCTGCAATAGTCCAGCATGTGCGGCAGGAGTGCCGACATGACGTAGCCGAACTTGATGTGGACAAAGGCTTCGATCTGGGCGGAAAGCCTACAGAGCGTGCTCCGCGAAGAATTTGACGCCGCCATCGACACGAGCTGCTGGGCGTACATCAACTTTTCGCGCGCATCGAGATCGTGCCCGTGCGCGTAAGCCACGGGAAGCCATTTGCAGATGAGGGTGATTGCGGAGAGCGCGCAGGCATCGGTGACTGGAGTGGCCTCAGGCGAGGTGATTGATTCGATGGCGTGGCTCAGTGAGGTCATCCCGTCGGAGGCGATCTCCTGCGGCGGCTGCCAGGCTTTGAGGCCGGGATCGAGGATTGCCACCTCCGGCATGAGGAACTGATCGCAGATGCTGAAGCGATACAAGTTCTGCTTGTTGATGAAGCACGCACAGTGGGAGATTGCAGCTCCGCTGCCGGCTGTCATGGCGACCGCGACCATCGGCAGAGAAGGGTTGCGGCCGGTGTTTTCGCCGGCGAAGTCCTCTATCGCACCCGGATTGGTAGCCATGAACGCAAACAACTTTCCTAGCTGAATCGCTCCCTTCCCTCCGATGGCGATAACAAGGTCGATATCCTTCTCGTTGAGAATCTTGTGACAATGCTCAAGCTGGTCGGTGTTGACTTGCGTCGTTGCTTCTCGAAACTCGAGGAGCTTGATTCCTCGAGTTTGCAGGTCGAGCTTGATGTGTTCCTCTACTTCCGTATCAACCCGTTCGTCATCGCAAATCAGCAGTGCATGTTTCTTGCCGTCGAGCAGAGCGAGATTCTTCAGCTCCGCGTGTGATCCTCTGCCTGTAATAATCACGCGCGGGATCTCAAATTTACGGGACATTTTCGGTCTTTCCTATGAGTGCGTCCCTCCAATAGAGGGAATAGTGTAAATTAAAGACGTGAAAAGATATAAAGCACCACATATAAATTATACAGCCCCACGGTCGATGGTCAAACGAATTAGGTGAAAATCTTAAATCTTTCACCGATTTTCGGTAATATTCGGCTTATCGACGGGATTCTACTTTAGCGGTCGCAACTGATCTTCTCGTCAGGCCAGGGGGTATCCTTGTCGTGCATCCGGGCTATCGGATGACTCTTATCCAGCTCGATGAAGTCGATCCTGTCCTCGTTGAAAGGGCTGATCTTGCGCAGTCGCTCGATGATCGGAGGAAGCTCGGCAAGGACGTAGTCAATTTCCTCCTCGGTATTGTAACGGCTGAGGCTGAAGCGTACCGACCCGTGGGCGGCGGTAAACGGAACGCCCATGGCCCTCAGTACGTGGCTTGGCTCGAGGCTTCCGGAGGTGCAAGCGCTGCCGGAGGAGGCGGCAATTCCCATCTCACTCATCATTAGCAGGATCGCCTCGCCCTCGACGAACTCGAAGCTGATCGATGCCGTGTTGGGCAGGCGGTGGTCGGGATCGCCGTTTAGTATGGAGCTGGGCACCTTGGTGAGAAGGCCCTTTTCAAGCTTGTCGCGCAGGCGCCTGATCCTGTCGCTTTCCTCTCCGAAGCCCTTGCCGGCGAGCCCGGCGGCGACGCCGAGGCCGACGAGATAGGGAACGTTCTCGGTGCCGCCGCGCCGGCCTCTCTCCTGGTGGCCGCCCACGAGCCAGGGCCGCAGTCTTGTGCCGCGGCGGACGAAGAGAGCGCCGACACCCTTGGGGGCGTGAATCTTATGCCCGCTGAGAGTCAGCAGGTCGATCATTGCACTGCGGCTCAAATCTATCGGCAGCTTGCTGACCGCCTGCACGGCGTCCACATGGAAGACCGCGCCGCGTTCCTTGACGATCTCGCCGAGTTCCTCTATTGGGAAGATCACACCGGTCTCGTTGTTGGCCCACATGATGGAGACGATGGCGGTGTCGTCGCGCAGTGCGGCGCGCAATTCATCGGGATTGAGATTGCCGCCGCGGTCGATACTCAGTTCCGTCACGTTGTAACCCCGGCGCGATAGAGCTCGGCCAAGGTTGAGCACTGCAGGGTGTTCGACCCGGGTGGTAATTATATGTTTTTTCTCAGGGTAGCTGAGCAGGGTGCCCATGATGGCCGTGTTGTCGCCCTCGGTGCCGCAGGAATTGAAGACGATCTCCGAATCAAGGGCGCCGATCAGCTCCGCAACCTTGCCCCTTGCCGCCTCGACATCCTTTCCGACCTGGCCGCCGAAGTAGTGCATCGACGAAGGATTTCCGTATTTGTCGCCGAAGTAAGGCAGCATCGCCTCGACGACCTCGTCCGCCACGCGCGTTGTGGCGTTGTTGTCGAGATAGATCACCCGCTCTTCGCTCACTCCGGCACCTCCTCGACGACGATGTCGTCGCTGACCATCTCCCTCAGCTTCTGCTGGACGAACAGAGAGAGCGTGAATTCCGCCACCTTGCACGAAGCGCAGTTGCCGCGCAGGCTGACCAGCACATTGCTTCCGTCGATGTCTATCAGCTCGATGTCGCCGCCGTCCTTCTGCAGGGTCGGCCGTATCTCCTCATCGATCGTCTGCATGATTAGCTTCATCTTTTCGATGTTGGTCATCTTGGCCGGCTTGGCCGCCTTCACCGGCTCCTCGCTCATGCCCTCTTCCTGCCAGACCTCCGCGATCAGGTCCTCGATCTCCGGAATGCAGGAGCCGCAGCCGCCGCCGGCTTTGCTGTAATAGGTTACCTGCTCGGCCTTGGTCAGGCGGTTCTCGCGGACCACGCGTTTTATCTTGGCGTCGGTGACGCCGAAGCAGTGGCAGACGATGCGGTAACCCTCCTCCTCGTCGTCTTCCGGCACGCGCTCGCCGCGATAGCGGGCGAGAGCTTTCTCGAGCGCCTCCATACCCATCACGCTGCAGTGCATCTTTTCTTCCGGCAGGCCGTCCAGGAATTCGGCGATATCCTGGTTGCTGACCTTTGACGCTTCCTCTACGGTTTTGCCGATGATCATCTCAGTCAGCGCGCTCGAACTGGCGATGGCCGAGCCGCAACCGAATGTCTTGAACTTGGCGTCGATGATGCGTCCATCTGCGCCGATCCTCAACATCAGCTTGAGGGCGTCGCCGCATGCAAGCGAGCCGACTTCCGCCCACGCGTCAGGATTACTGATCTCGCCAACGTTGCGCGGGTTGAAGAAGTGGTCCTTAACTTTATCAGAGTAATCCCACATGACAGTCACTCGTATTTACGGCGCCGGGAAAACTAACCTTTCAGATGGTAAGTCCCGGCGAAGTTAAAACTTAGTAGCAATCCTGAAGATAGGAATGTCGCATGCCTGTGTCAAGTCCGCCTCCATCCCGGCAAATTGGCCTGTACGTCGGCGATTTGTGAGTTATCAACTCAAATTAGACGTATTCGGGTTGCGGCTTACTCAACTTGGTGCGGGTTGCCGAAGGAAAAACGGAGTCTCCGCGCCGTTTACTGCGGCCGGCCTGAGCCTGCTGCCAAGGGACAATATTCTGTCAGCGGCAAAATCTGCTGATGATAGCCTGCAGCCGGAGTCTGCCGTTTGGGCTGAATAGTTCGCTAACCGGCCGGGATAGTTCCAGATCTCCGGAGCGGTTAATCGCGGCGGAGATTATGTCGTGAAGAACCGGCACTGCATCAGGGATTATCAGGCATGCCGCTCGCCGCCACTCCTCCGGTCGGCTCCCCAACTGCATTGATGCAGCTCTGGAGAGCGACGCCAGGGTTTCATGCCAAGTGCTGTAAAAACCCGGCGCGTAGGCGGAGGCGATGTCGCTCCAGTTCGAGGGCAGGTCCTGGGTTGCCCCGCCGATTCCCGGCTCGATCATGCCCAGCACCCCACCCGATTCGGGATCGAGTTCCCACCAGACAATACCGCCGGGGTCCGCAGAGCGAGGCAGGATGAGAATCTTGCCTCTGGTCAACGCCGCTTCCATCGAACGCCGCGCGCCATCGGAGAGCCGGTACTGATCGAGTTGCGCAATACCGCTCCGGTCGACAGCCAGCCAGTCCGATTCCCGTTGAGCGGTGCTCAATGTCGCGCTGATGGAGTCCTCAGCCGCCGAGCCGGGCAATTGCCGCATCAGTAAACCCTCCTGGGCCGAGGCGGCTACGCCGAAGGCAAAAAGGGTTGCCGCGGAATCAAGGGCGTCTGCCCCTGACCTGGGCAATGATATCCCGGCCAGCTCTAAGATATCGGTGCGGGCTTTGCCTTTGCGCGGATCGATGGCGAAGGCCAGCACATGCGGCGACTGCAACCGTATCGGGCTGCCGGAAGCATCGCCGAGTAATCCGGCTGTCTCGGTCAACTGCGCGGCGAGCAAAGCTCCCATCGAACGGCAAAGCTCTCGTTGTACTCGTAGTAATTCGTTTATCGCAGCCTGATCCTGGTTGGACAAGGACTGAGGGAAGGTCGGTGAGCGCAGGTCGGCGACCGTTTGAGCGGCTGCGCGCAGGTCGGCGGAATCGGCCAGCAATCGGCCGGCCAAGCTCCTCCAGTCGGCGAGAGAAATGACCACTAGCTCACCGAGGCGACTGTCAGCCGGTTCGTTCTCGGAGTAAAGCTGTCGCTGGATCGCCTTGGTTTCCTCTCCCGGGATGATTACAGCAAGTTCCATCCAGACCCGCTTTACGTTGAGATTCGGGCGAACTCCACCGCGGTGTTCGGCCGCCCTGGATACAGCCGCTTCGAGGTTAATTGCGGGATGAACGATCCCGCCCTCAATCAGGACCGGTCGGAAGCCGCCTGTCTCGGAGTAGCGATAAGCCCCGTCAGCGTCTTGATGAGCAAACAGCAGAGTTACCGGATTAACCAGCAGTCGGGAAACAGGCCCGACATAGCGGAGCAGCCTGGAATGGGCGAGGTCCCCGCCGACACTGAAATCGCTGTGAATCTCCAACTCGAAGCACTGCTGCAGATGAGCCGGCAAGGTCTCGTAGAACTTGAACAACGGCGCGATACTGCGCCCCGGTGTCGATTCGGGCAGCGTGGGATCGAGATCGAGCCAATTCTTGCCGCTTGCCATCTGTACCCAGTAGTGATCCACCACCAGGTTCACAAGCTCTTTTTTCAGATCCGCATCTATGTTCAGGCTCGCTCCGGATTCCGAGGCATCGATTCCCCAGGCCAGCCTGACGACACGCTCCAGCGCGTCGCCGCGCAAGCGTCCGTGGGCGATCCTGGTTGTCATGCCCTTGGCATTGAGACGCTGTGCGAGCAGCAACGCCCTGTCGAGGCTGTTGCCGGCCCCCTCGAGCAGCACCCCGCCGGCTCCCTTCATGCTTCCACGGTATGCTTCGAAGCCGATGTTTTCCTGCACGAAATGGAAATCGGCTGCGTATTCGTCCTGCGCGCTTGTTTCGAATCCCGGGATTGAGAGGCAGACGAGTACAAGAGTAGTAGTGATGATCGGTTTCACGAATATCCTCATGCCTTACCGGAGTCTTTAGTACGGAGGTGATATCTGATCACAACTGAGCCGATTTGCAGCAGGTCGCCGCTTTGCAACGGAGCATGTTTCACCTTTTTCCCGTTGACTCGGGTAGCGCTCAGCAGCCCGCCCGTGTGAACCGCAAACACCTGGTCGCCCTCACCACGCTTGAGCTCCATATGCCTGGATCGGACACCGCGGCCCTCGACAACCAGGTCGCAATTCGGATTTGATCCGATGGAAAAAGCAGTCTTCTCCACCGGGATACTCTTCCCGCCTAACGTCAGGTGCGGCAAGCGCTTTTGCGGGAACGACTCGAACTGCGGCGACCGCATGAAGACAGTCTGATCCATTGCTTCCGCCGGTGAAGCGCCGATGTCCCGCCGCATCGACCGTGTGAAGAAGCGAACCGAGTGCTTACCGATGGTGGCCTCCTGGCCATCGGCCAGGGTGGTGGGGGCCAGAATCCTTTCGCCTTCGATGAAGGTGCCGTTGCTCGAGCCGGCATCCTCGATCATGCATAGTCCATCGGCGAATGTAATTATTGCGTGGCGGCGGGAGACGCTCAGGTTATCGATCATGATGTCGTTGACGGGATCGCGGCCGATGGTAATTCTGCCCGATGTCAGCGGGTAGCGCCTGACTTCACGTCCGCCGAGGGTGAGGACGAGATGTGGCGAGGTGTGGCAGTAAAAGCGCACCATGCCTTCCTGGAAATCGGTAGGCACGGGCGCCCAGTCCTCTGAGCGGGCCGCTTCGGGATTCTCATGGATGTCGAGGCTAATCTCTTCGGGATTCTCGCCAAGTGACTCGAGAAGGGCGTTGTAAGGATCGCTTCTCGGCGGTGCTACTCCCGCCGCGTAGTATTCTTGCACCCGGCTCTTATCGATTAACACAAAGTCAAGGCTTCCCGGCCTTCGAAGTCTGATGGCCGCTTCGCGGCCGCTGCCCAGCATTGACTCGACCATTATTTGCGGCGCGATTACTCCTGGCGATACATGGGCATCGGGCGTTCGCTGCCAGGCTGTCGCCATGGCGTCGAGGAGCCGCACCGGAGCGTCATGGCATTCCAGATCCCGCGGGCCCAGGAGGAAAGGTTCAAAGAAATCGCAAAGCAAGGTGGCATTGCCGGCGACACCGTCGTCCCAGGCGGCGCAGAACGCCCCGCCGTCCTTGATAATCAGAAATCTTGTCACATCCTGCTCTGCGTATGAAAAGAAGCCGTTTTGCAGTCCTTCCCCCTTGATGCAGTGCAGATAGGCCTCGTCGAAACGCTCCGCCGTGCAACTGTCCACGGTCAGGACCATCCGGCTGCTGGGAACGGTGACCATGTCACTCCTTTCGTCGGGAATTTATTATCGACAAGGATAATCTATGTTAAAGGCCGTGTAACAAAGCTGTCAACGCTATGTACAGTCATGTTGACAGGCATGGAGCGGTGCTAAATAATTGTTTTCAAAGGGTTAGGGAGTGCGGAAATGGTCGAATCGACCCCCTGTCCGGAATGCGGCAGGCCTTTGCAGAGAGGCCGCGATAATTGTATCTACTGCGGTTATAAGCTCAATGAGGAGGATCTCGAGCAGCTTTCGGAAGTGCTGACCGATGAGGCGGTTCAGGAACAGGTCGAGCTTGCCGATGCTATGTTGAAGATAGCGGCCCCGGCAATGATGAGCGACAGGGCCAGGATTGTTGCCAAGATTATCGTCGTGCTGCTTTCGGTGGCAGGAATTATCTTCCTTTCCTGGGTGTCGAACTGGAACCCTTTCATCATCGTGGCTTCCATCGCCCTCTTCATGTTGCCCATCTGGCAGGTGATGCGCCGCCTGTAGACAGGTTTGCCCTTGTCGCTTCAGGCTCCGCCGACTATAATCCCCGCGAATTGCCCTGATACCCAGTCAGCCGAGGAGAGGCCATGAAGTTTTTCATCGATACCGCCGATATCAATGCCATTCGCGAAGCAAATGCGATGGGTCTCGTGGACGGCGTCACCACCAATCCCAGCCTGATCGCCAAGGTTGGCGGCAAGCCTGTTGAGGTGCTCAAGGAGATCTGCAATGAGGTCAGCGGTCCGGTGAGTGCGGAGGTGATCGCCACCGACGCCGAAGGCATGATCAGGGAGGCAAGGGAGTTGGCGAAGATCGCTGACAATATCGTGGTCAAAATCCCGCTGATCACCGAGGGCCTGAAGGCCACCCGCGCCCTGCGCGAAGAGGGCATCGATGTCAACGTCACACTCTGTTTCAACGCGCTACAGGCGCTGCTGGCGGCAAAGGCCGGCGCCACCTTCGTCAGCCCCTTCATCGGCCGCCTCGACGACATTGCCCACGTGGGTATGGACCTCATCCGTGAAATCCGCACAATCTACGACAACTACGGCTTCGAAACCGAGATCATCGTTGCCTCGGTGCGCAATCCGCTCCACGTGCTGGACGCGGCGTTGATCGGCGCCGATGTCGCCACCATCCCGCCGCCGGTGATTTTGAAGATGGCGAAGCATCCGCTCACCGACATCGGGCTGGAGCGCTTCCTCGCTGACCACAAGAAATCGCAGGAAAATAATTAATCCCTCGGCTGTTCTCCGCCCAAGGATTCGACGGGCGGTTTAAATGATTGCAGACATATGCAAAGGGGGCCTTTTCAGGCCCCCTTTGTTATGGGTTCGACAGGTTGTCGTTCAACGGCCGCGAGTCAGCGGGATGTCGTCGTCCTCGCCGTACTTCGTCAGGGCATCCAGGTACCAGGTGCCTTTGGAAGCGCGGAAGAAGCCGAGCTCAGGCTGGCCGTCGCCGTCGAAGTCGCCGAAGACGGGGATATCACCCGCTCTGCTCTTGAGCGTCGCCTTGAACTGCTTGCGGGCGCGCCACTTGCCCTTGGCGACATCGAACACCGCGATGTCGATTGTGCCGTCGCAGTCGTAGTCCGTCGGGACGGGAATCTCGCCCCTGCTGCCGAACTTGACCGCATCCTGGCCCCGGATCAGCCACTTGCGGCTCGACAGCTCGAAGAGCGCCGGCTCGACCTTGCCGTCGCCGTCGTAGTCGCCGGGCACCGGCACACAGTACGATTCGCCCGCGAAGACTATCGCTTCATCCTTCGCGGCTCCGGCCGGTGAGGAAGCGGAGTAGCTGATCAACCACTCGCCGGTGGAGGGCCGGAACAGGGCCGGATCGGTCTTGCCGTCGCCGTCGTAGTCACCCGGCACGGGGATGTCACCCAGCTCGCCGAACTTCCTGACCTTCGACCCGTTCTTGACGCGCCAGTAGCCCTTGTCAGGCCGCCAGAAAGCGAGGTCGGCGCGTCCGTCGCCGTTGTAGTCGCCGGGGGCTGGCCAGTCGCCCTGCTTGCCAAAGCGCTTCTCGAGGATGTCCTTGATCAGCCACTTGCCCTCGGCGGGGCGGAAGAGCGCGAAATCGCACGTCTTGTCGCCGTCGTAGTCGGAGCAGTCGGCGACGAGGAAGGCGATGAAGTCGCCGCCAAGATTAACCGTCTTGTCGGTGCCGAGGTTGACCTCCACGTCCGGATGCAGCCAGCCGGGCACGGGCAGGATCTCGATGGTGTATTTACCCGGCTGCAGCGCGATCGTCGCGTTGATCTCCTGCCAGTCGCCGGGCTGCTGCGCAGCCGCCGCGGCCTGGCCGCTCCCTCCCGCCTTGACGCGCCATCTCAAACCAGGCAGGTTGAGCTTGTTGCCGGCCAGCTTGACGGTCAGCTTCGACTTGTCGGTGGCGAAGGCGGCGTTGATCGTGTGGTCGCGCGTCACGTTGTGGAAGGTGTAATTGGTGACGGGGCCGACCGAGCCGCCGTCGACCGTGACGTCGGCGATCACGAAGCCGTCGTTGGGCGAGATGTAGAAGGTCTTGTTGGAGCCGTTGGTAAGGGCGATTTTCCCGGAGGGATTGATCGTCCCGCCCTCGCCGGCGGAGGCGTAAATAGTGTGAAGCTGGATGAATATCGCACTGATCGTGTGGTTCGCTGTAACGTTCGTGAACGTGTAGCTGGCGACGGGGCCGACCGATGAGCCGTCGACAAGCACATCGGCGATCTGATAGCCGGCCAGAGGGGCGATGCTGAATCCCTGGTTGTTGCCGGAGGTCACAACCACTCCCCCGCTGGGCGTGATCGTGCCGCCGGTGCCCGCCGCGGCCGTTATCGTGTAGACCCGGACGAAGGTGGCGTTGATCGTGTGATTCGCCTGGACATTGGTGAACGTGTAACTTGTGACAGCACCTTGGGAAACACTGTCGACGGTCACATCGGCGATCGCGTAGCCGGAGTCGGGCGTGATGTTGAAGGTCTGATTGTTGCTGTGGACTACCACCACCGCGCCGGTGGGCGCGATGCCGCCGCCGGTGCCTGCTGTTGCCGTGATCGTGTGGACCTGGACGAAGGTGGCGTTGATCGTGTGATTCGCCTGGACATTGTTGAACGTGTAACTTGTGGCAGCACCTTGGGAAACGCTGTCGACTGTCACGTCGGCAACCGCGTAACCGGGATCGGGCGTGATGTTGAAGGTCTGGCTGGTGCCTTGCAGCACGGTAACGGCGCCGCTCGGATCAATGGTTCCGTTTGCTCCTGCCGTGGCGGTGATGGTGAAGTTCGTCAGCGTGGTGAAGGTCTCGTCTTCAGTGTATACCGTCCCGATGGAGTTGGTGGCGTAAGCGCGGTAGTGGTAGGTCGTGGCGGAGGTCAGGCTCGTTGCCGAGACTGTAAATGCACCGGTGGTGCCGGCTGCGGTGCCCGAACCTTCGTTCACTGTGGTGGTGGGATTCGCGCTGGTCGACCAGACCACCCCGCGCGCGGTGATCGCGTTGCCGCCGTCGCTCCAGACCGTTGCGCCAAGCGTGGCGGAGGTTAGTGTCAAAGCTGTTGCCGTGGGAGAGTGCAGCGTGGGTGTCCCCAAGCCCTGGTAGATGTATGTCGCGCCGGCGGACTCCCCTGCCTCGTCGTTTGACGCGGCTCCGACAAAAAGCATGTCACCGTTTTTCGCCAGCGAGCCCCCAAAGCAGTCCATAGGTTGTCCATCTTGGGCAATGAGCTTGGTGACGTTGCCCCAGTTGCCGGCTCCGCCGGTGTTTCTCTCGTAAAGATATGCCGCGCCTCTATAGTTATTTTTGTAGTATGCACCGATAAACGCATAATCATTCTCAAGCAGAACCCTGCATCCGAAATTGGCGTTGTTGCTGTAATCTGATGCTTCCAGTTTCTTCACTTGCCCCCAGTTATTAAGGCCGCCCTGGTACCTGTTAAATAGGTAAGCCGCTCCGTAGTTATTGTAGGCGTTAGATATGGGTGCCGTGCGGGGCGCGCCCACGAGGATGTCATCATCAGATATCGAAACGGATTGACCGAAATTATCATTGTTGTACTCATCCGCGTCGGTGGACACCAGCTTTTTTACCTGACCCCAATTGCCGAGGCCACCCTGGTTTCTCGAGAAGATATATACGGCGCCGTTGCCGGCAATGAGATTGTAATGATCTGGGGCACCGATGACGACATCGTCGGCATAAATCGAGACTGATCTGCCGAATGCATCATCCGCTGCGCCGTCGGCCGGTGTCAGCTTTTTTACCTCGCCCCAGTTGTTCAAACCACCCTGGTCGCGCTCGAAGATATATGCGGCTCCGGGATCATCTTTCATGTAGGGGTTTCTGCTGGAACCCACAACAACCGTGAGGCTGTAGATGGCCACGGAGTTTCCCAGCATGTCCCAGATAACGCCGTCGGAGGCCACAAGCTTTTTCACCTGGCCCCAGTTGTCGGTGCCGCCCTGGTCCTTGGAGAAGATATAAGCCGCGCCCGCATCTTCGCCCTTTTGATCGTCACCGGTGGCGCCGACAACCAGAATGTCGCCGGAAGCGGCGAGCGCTGTTCCGAGAAAATCACTATAGTCAGCGTCGCTGGAGGTGAGGGTTTTTAGCAATCCCCAGTTGTTTGTTCCTCCCTGGTTTCTTTTGAAGACATAGACCCTTCCCCTCATGTCGTTCTCCGGGTATGCTCCGACGAATAGATAGTCGCCGGAAGACGCAAGAGAGAATCCAAAATTTCCGTAATTCTGGGGATTTGGAGAGGTGATTTTCTTTAGCAGCGAGGCCAGCAGGCCGTCGAAGTTCTCCAGTCGTTCCGCAGCGAAATAGAGATCGATCACTTCTGCGTCGTCGGTCTCGAGCACCCAGTTTCCGCCGGCTGAGTCGTTGCCGGTCGCGTCGACCGAAGCGGCGAAGTCGACACCGGTTATCTCCTCCAACTTCTCCACCAGCAGGCGCCCTTCCTCGTTCGCCGCCAGGTTACAGGCGAACAGGTCGATGCGCCCGCCGTCGGCCAGCAGCGAGCCGAGCTCCCGCCAGAAGCGGCGTTGGCGCTCGCTGGCAAGAGTCGAAGCAAGGCTGATCGATTCAGAGCCTGTGAGATAGAACCTGCCCGGGCCGAAGTCGTGCGAGGCAACGCCGATCGAGGACGCTTTTCTGCCGTTGAGCACCGCCACGACTTTCTCAAGGAGCGCATCCAGATCGGTTTTCTCCGCGTCGTAGCGGACGACAGCCACTCCCTCGGCGGCAGCGTCCTCGAGCACCTCTCCGTCGCGGATAGTCGAAGAGATTAGCAGAACACGCTTCCCTTCGGGTGTCGATTCCTGCAGGTT
This sequence comes from Acidobacteriota bacterium, assembly GCA_035530855.1. GTDB lineage: Bacteria > Acidobacteriota > DATKUA01 > DATKUA01 > DATKUA01 > DATKUA01. The sequence continues at coordinate 12,081 of DATKUA010000194.1, forward strand.
CGTCCCGCAAGCATCCGCTGCAGGTGGGCTGGGCAAAACGAGAAGGAACGTGCAAACCGCACAACACAGCAGCGCATTTTTGGATAAATCCTTATACATCAACATTTTCCACCCCCTTATTGGATGGCGGCATGATATGCCCTGCTATGTTTTAATTCAATGATGTTTTAGTATTTGCCGGTTTGTGTTTGTTGTGCTGGTTTTTAGGGGGGGGCTATATGTGTAAGCCATAATAGTATAATAATAAAGGCAAATAATGTAAAAAAATATAAATTGCTTGCCGCGAATATCAATATTGCGCGCATCGGCACACGGAGCTCGGCATTGAATATATCGGTATTTTGAATCTCGCCGTTGTGGCGGGGTGAATCCTCTTCAGAGACTGGCGATCAGTCGCGGGCGGCGGATAGTCTCCTCAACTCTGCCACGATCTCGCGGTTTTCCTTGACCAGTGCCATCGTGTCAGCGTTGTTGGCCATCTCTTCGATCAACTCGTGGTTGCGCCTGAAGATCTCGCGGTCGGCCATCTGCAATGCCTTGTCCAATAACTCACGGGCCCTCGCCAGATCGGCTTGGAGGCCGTGATGCGCCCTGTTGTAGATCAGGTTGGCGAGGTTGTTGAGGTAGACCGGCTCGTCGGGATTCTCAGTGATGAGTTGTTCGTAGATCTCGACTGCATCTTCCCAGCTCTCGAGCGCCACTGCGAAAGCGTCAATGGCTTCGTTGCGCTTCGACTCAATCGCCTGAAGCTCGCCTTCAGTCGGCTCATTGCCGGCGATCTCTTGAATGGAGGCCACGTCGCGCATAAGGCCCTCGGCGCTGATCATCTTCTCACGTGCTTCGCGGTCGGCGTCGAGCGCGTCCTCGTAACCCTTCTTGCCGGGGCTGCAAGCGCAGAGGGGTAGGAGAAGCAAAGCGACAGTGACGGCGATTGTCATTATCTTCATTTATGCACCTCGTTCATATCGGGCCTCCAGGGCTTATCGATACCGGTCTTCAGCGCTGCTGCCGTGAGCCTGGCTACCATGCCGCTGAGGAAAATCAGTCCGAGCAGGTTGGGGAAGGCCATGAATGCGTTGGCGATGTCGCCGATGTTCCAGACAATCTGGAGATAGCGCCCCTGCAGCATTGCTCCCATGAACAGGAAGAGGATAAAGATCATGCGGTAGGGTCGTATCACCCAGGCGCCGAGCAGGTAGCGCATGCATTGCTCACCGTAATAGCACCAGCCGAGCAAGGTTGAAAAGCCGAAGAGAAATGAGCCGAAACTTACTATCGTGCCTCCGAACCAGCCGAGCTGCAGCTCAAATCCCGCTCGAGTGAGCGCCACCGAGTTGTAACCTGTCTCCAGCGCTCCGGAGAGGACGATTACCAGCGCGGTCAGCGAGCAGACGATGATCGTGTCGATGAAGGTGCCGGTCATCGCCACCAGGCCCTGGCGCACCGGGTTGTCGGTGCGGGCGGCGCCGTGGGCGATCGAGGCCGAGCCGAGGCCTGACTCGTTGCTCAGCACGCCACGGCTGACGCCGTAGCGGATCGCATAGATCATACTCGCGCCGGCGAAGCCGCCGAGTGCGGCGGCGCCGTTGAAGGCTGAGTCGATGATCACGCCGACGGCCCAAGGCACGCGCGTGACGTTCATCAGGATGATCACGATAGCGCCGAGGAAGTAGAAGAGGATCATCGTCGGCACCAGCTTCTCGGCGACCGCGCCGATGCGCTTGACCCCGCCGAGGATGACCGCGCCGACCATCGTGGCGATCAGCAGGCCGAGGAGGAGGCTGGCCCAGAAGTACATGTCCGTGCCCTGCTGTATCTTGAACTGCTCCAGCATGCTGAGGGTCATCGAGTTGCTCTGTGCCATGTTGCCGGTGCCGAGGATGGCAGTGATCGCCCCGGCGATGGCGAAGAACGCTCCGAGGAATTTCGCCAACGGCTTCCAGCGGATCCCCTGGCGGCAGTAGTACATCGCCCCGCCGCTGTACGTGCCGTCCTCGTTCTCGATCCGGAAAACCTGCCCCAGCACCGCCTCGGCGTACTTCGTCGCCATCCCGAAGAGTGCTGTCAGCCACATCCAGAAGATGGCTCCGGGTCCGCCGATGAAGATCGCCGTCGCCACCCCCGCGATGTTGCCGTTACCCACGGTCGCGCTCAGTGCTGTCATCAACGCCTGGAAGGGGGTGATGTCGCCCTTGCTGTCCTCGCCCTTGTCCTTGCCGGTGGCGCCGCGTGAGATCAGCTTTATCGCTTTGGGTAGCTTGCGGAACTGGATGAAGCCGGTTGCGATGGTGAGAATGACACCGCAGCCGAAGAGGAGAATCACGATGCCCGGCCACCATATGTTGTCGGAAATGTATTTTGTGAAGTCCAGCAACCAATCGAGGAACTCGACCATATTCACTCCCCTTCCTGAGGACGGTCTTGGGGTGGTACTTCAGCCCGGTAGAGGCCGATTATCGCGGCCGGCCCCAGCGCTGTCAATAAAATGCGCGGCACTACGGGCTTTTTCCCGGGGGTCTGGCGTACAGACTAGTGCGCGGAGAGGAAGCGGGGCCCCTCCGCGCGCTGTCTAAACTTCCACTCTTCGCGCCTGTGGCGCGATTGTCCCCATCGTGACTACGATTAACGCAGCAGCGTGAGGACGTTCTGCGCCGCCAGGTTGGCCTGCGCAAGAGCTGCTATACCGGTCTGTGTGAGGATCTGGAACTGTGTCAGGTTGACAATCTCGCTGGCGATGTTCGCGTCGCGGATCTGGCTCTCCGCGCCCTGCAGGTTGGTTGCGAGCGAACGGATGATGTTTGTCGTGGTGTTGAGGCGGTTGATCCCGGAGCCGAGCACGCCGCGTGTTCGAGCGACGTTGGTGATCGCGTCCTGCAATCGGCTGAGGACAATTACGGCGTTGTCAGCAGTCGTCAGGTCGGTTCCGAGGAAGCCGAGCTGCAGGTTGATACGTGAGGTCGCGGTGCCCGGCGTGAAGGACGCGGTGGCGGTGCCCGCGACATTGACCGAGACCGTGTTGATCACGATCTTCGCCGCCGTGCTGTCGTCGAGGCCGACCTGGATGGAGATCGAGGGCGTGCCGGTCGAAGCGCCGGTGCTCGCCCCGCCCACCAGGTTGAGTTCGTTGAACTCTACGCTCTGGGCGATGCGCGTGATCTCCCGCAGGATGTCCTGAAACTCATCGTCCAAGGCCAGCTTCGAGTCGGAGCCGTCCTGACCGGATGTGCCGGACGCGGCCTGCTCGGCCAACGTCACGGCACGGGTCAGCAGCAAGCTGATCTCGTTGAGCGCGCTGTCGGCGGTCTGCAGGATGCTGACGCCGTCGTTGGCATTACGCGCGGCCTGGTTGAGCGCGCGCACATCAGCGCGCAGGCCGTCGGCGATCGCCAGCCCGGCGGCGTCGTCGCCGCTGGAGTTAATCCGCAGGCCGGAGCTGAGACGGGTGAGAGTGTTACGAAGTTTGAGGTCTGTTACGACTAGTTTGTTTTGGGCGTTGATTGCAGCGATATTGTTAACAATCGAGAAGTTACCCATGGCACATTCCTCCGTGAATGTTTTGAGGTGCAGCCACCGTGCCGCACCTTGCTACAGCAGAAGCGTGGTCGCTTCCAACCACCGTACGTATCGGCGCTCAAGCGTAAAAGCTTTAGGGGGTAAGTAAAAAATCCGCTGGAGGATCATGGTGAGGTCTGATTTGTCTAATGTTGTCCCGCTTACTGTGCCTGCTGAAAGAATCGTTTTTACTGGGCGGAGTCATTGTCTGTCAGCACTTGGGGGTGGGAAATGAGGGTCTTTCTCCGTTTCCTTTGCGCTGCTGTCGTTGTTTTCCTTGTAAACTCGCCTGGATCAGATTCGAATCTTGAGAAAAGTAAAGATTTAGCAGTCTCCGAGCGTGGAAGAGGATGTTCTTCTTTTTGCCTGAGCAACAACGGTTATGCGCTTTTCGGCGGCAACATGGATTGGAACATGGGCGACAATGGGCTTATCTACCTCAACAAGAGGGGCTTACTTAAAAGGGGTGCATACGGAAGCCCAACCGGGGCAGTCCTGCAATGGAAATCAAAATACGCCAGCGTAACATTCAACCTGGTCTGTTATCAGTTGCCCTGGGGAGGGATGAACGAGAAGGGCATATCGTTCTCCACAATGTCGCTTCTTCCTTATGTGCTACCGCCGGTTGACGGGCGTCCACCCATGAGCGGACCGCAGTGGGCGCAGTATGTGCTGGATACGTGTGAGGACATCGATGAGGTTATCGCCACCACTGCGCGGGTGAGGCTTAACCTGGCCGAGCATTTTCTTTTCACGGACAGGCACGGCAACTGCGCCGTGGTGGAGAATGTCAACGGTCAGTTGCTCGTTCATTCAGGCGAGAATCTGCCGGTGGCGGCTCTCGCCAACACTGACTACAGCACGTCCTTGAGCAGCTGGCAAAATTACCAGAGGGGAGACTCGAATTACATCGGGTTGGATCAGTCGCGCAGGCGTTTCAGCAAGGCTGCGGACCGAGTCGAGGGATTCAGCTCAACCAGCGATGAAGCGGCGATTGAATATGCTTTCGATACGCTGGACACCATCGCCGGCGAGCGGAACGGCGGCCACATTTCACAGTGGAGAGTGGTCTTCGACAGCCGGAACCTGCGAGCCTGGTTCCGCACGTTTAACCACCCGGTAAAAAGATACATTGACCTCCGCAGAATCGACATGTCCAGCGAGGCACCCGTGAAAATGCTGGATGTCAGGAGGGAATTAGCCGGGGATTTGACCGACGATTTCATCGATTTTGACTTCGAGACCAGCCTGGATCATTACGAGTGGTTCTGCACGAACTGGGGAATAGAAAGCACTCCTGCAGCTTTGAGACGCGACATGCAGATTTATGCGGGCCATCAACAGGTTGAGGACGATACCTCTGAAGCCTTCCTCGTGTCGCGAAATGTAGAGGATGTAAACGCCAATCCGCGTTGCGCGCTGAATCCCGCGACCGGTGACCTCCTCGCAGTCTGGACACAGGCTGATGATAGCAAGGCGACGACCACGATACGCAGCATGATGCTCATGCGAAACGTGGCCGGAGGCTATACGGCGATCGAGAATCATGCCTTGTCCGAAGGGGGCGGTTATTGTGCCCATCCGTTCCCTATATATATCCCAGCGAAAGACCAATATCTGGTTGTCTGGGACGAGGCCGCTCCGGCGAAGCCGGCGGCGAAAAGTAATGTCGTGGGAAGAATCGTCTCGGCGGGCGGGCTGCCGGAGGGGAAAGTCTTTGACGTTCTGTCCAACGGCAAGAGGAACGAATCTCCCCACGTTTACGCGAGGGATGCGGCGGTATCGGCAACGGGGGAGAAAACCTCCAGAGCGCGGCTCTATTTGGTCTTCAGTTCAGTCGATGCTGCGGGCGGCCCGGGCTTGTATACGGCCCGGCTAGGTGCAAAATACAAGGCCCGCAAGCCGCGGCTGGTGCTGTCCGGCGGCGTTCAAGGCGCCGGTGAATTGGCAGCCGGCCGGCGAATTCTGCCGGGCGGGACGGGGCGCGTCATCGCGCAGAATCTCGTCCTGCCTGTGGTATTCAGACGGATCAGAGACAACAGCACGAAATTCGATCAGCCGGTGGTCCTGGTTATCGACAGATTCAAGTCACTGGCCGATTCTGAGTACCTGGGAGCGCCAGGTGCCACACACCCAAGCATCTGCATGTTCAGAGATTCGTTGGATGGCGTTATCGTTGTCGGATCGGTGCTCCAGGACGGCAGCGTCGTCAACAAAGCTATGAAACTCTCCACGGTGGGGAAGAAACCCGAATTATCGTTCCTCCGCCAGACCATCGAGCAGAAACAGGCAGTCGATTCCCTGGTTCTGGCAGTCACCAGCGGGAATTTGTCGCAGGAAATCGGCCTCGCGCCGGCCGCCAAGAAAGCGTTCGGTTATTTGATCTGCGCGGCGGCCGATGGCAAAGTCTATCGGCGAAGGATCGCGGATGTTGGCAAGACCAGCGGTTCATACAAAGAAATCTTTCAGCATGACATGGCTTTGAATTCGATATATGGGGAGGAAATCTTCCTTGTCGATAAAGCGGGGAATCCCATCTCCGGGAAAACAGCGGATTTCCTAATTCTTTGGCAGGAAAAGGTCTCGGATGACCACCACCAGATCCGGGGGAACCTTTTCAAAGCTCCTCGATGAGCTATCGATCTCGAGTTCAACAGGGTGGCCGATGTATACATCAGCCTTCCGACTGACGAGCTTCGGAGAATTATACGAACGGCTGGTTAGCTGATCTTGATGAGTGCTGTACGCTGCCGCGGGCCGTCGAATTCGCAGAAGAAGATGCGCTGCCAGGTGCCCAGGGCGGGGCGGCCGTTTTCGATGGGGATGCTGACGGAGGGGCCGATGAGGGCGGCCTTGACGTGGGCGTCGGAATTGCCCTCGGCGTGGCGGTAGCCGGCGTCGGGCGGGGCGAGGCGCTCGAGGCGGGCTAGGATGTCGGCGGCGACGTCGGGGTCGGCGCCTTCGTTGACGGTGACCGCGCCGGTGGTGTGGGGGCAGTAGACGGTGCAGAGGCCTTCATCGATACCGGCTTCCCTGACGGCCTCGGCCACCTGCGGCGTGATGTCGATCATCTCGCAACGGCGGGTGCTGTTTATCTGGATCCGCTTGATCATGCAGTGATTCTAGCTGATCCGGGGGTGCATGTGTAATCGCAGATCAAATAATAGCAAATGCTACGGTTGACATGAGGTCGCGCGTGTTCTATACAATCCAATTCGCCGGGCCGCTAGCTCAACGGTAGAGCAACGGACTCTTAATCCGTAGGTTGAAGGTTCGAATCCTTCGCGGCTCACCATTTTTTTCTCTCGCGAACGTGGCGGAACTGGAATACGCGCTGGATTTAGGATCCAGTGGGGCGACCCATGGGGGTTCGAATCCCCCCGTTCGCACCATCCCCCGGCACCTGCTTTACA